>SFHR01000099.1 GCA_004555545.1 Dechloromonas aromatica (nom. nud.) | reverse complement strand
CGATAAAATTCAGCAATTTCACTTTTGGGTATATTTGTCAAATTATCAGTTAAGAATTTTGTATCTTTCAATAATTTTCTTAAAGCATTATCAATACTAGTAGCAACTGAGTGATCTTGTCCGCGTTTTCTAGTTGCTAAAAATAAACCAAAGGCATAAATTCCTTGTTCAGTTAAAACTCCCAAAGATTTTGTTACTATGTTTTCTGCATCGTTAGCTTTTGCATTTTGTGCTATTGAAGAATCTACAATATTATTTGCAGCTAAAGCCGCTAATGGTTCTAAATTTATTAACATAATTTGTCCTTTTTTATATTTTATTACATTTCAATTAATGTATGTTGCATACGACCAAAACCACGTGTAGTCATTGCACCTAAACCTAAATTGCAAGATAAATTTAATGCGTTTTTAACTAAATTTATACCATAATCTTTTAAATCTGGATAGCGTTTATCATCAAAATCAATTTGACCTCTAAACAGAGTTCCGCGTGGAGTTGCTTCATAAGTAAATAAAGCTCCAGAACAAGCAGCACCTGTTTCAAAATCTATACTAACTGACGTGCGAGTTTCTAAATTTGCATTTACTAATGCTGAAAAAATATTATCGTGGACGATAATCAGATTTTTTTCAATATTATCAATTTGTGGAACTCCTGTTTTTACAAACGGAATTTTTTTAGTAGAAATATTAGTAAATAATAACCAACCTAAGTTTAATTGTTTTGGGTGATTAGTATTTTCTTGCACAAAAATTTCCTCTTCACTTGTAGGTTCTGGAATATTTATGCCAACACATTTTAATAAATATGCTGTAGTAATCCATTTTGTTCCTAACATAGTAGGAATAGGAAAAGCTAAAATCTCAGCATCTCTAAAAGATACTGCTCCAATTTGTGAAGTTCCATCTTCATCACCTTCAGCGAAGCCAAATATTTTTGCTACCGGATCATCTTTTCCGGAATGCTCGCGTTTATAACCTTCTTTTCCTAAGGTAGCATTTGCATAACGCATGGCTATTTCACGGTCATTTTTATCTAATGAATAAATTGCAGCTGATCGTGTAGTTCCACTAATAGAGGAACCTGGAATTTTTGGCAACTGAGTTCCTGCGTCACGTAAAATTGTATTATCTACACGACCTAAACGATAACCTCCGGAACCGATATGAGTTGGATCTAATGCGTATAAATATAAGTTATATGATTTCATAATTTTTATATATATTAAAGTTAAAATTAAAGTAAAAAATAAGTATAAATTTAAAAAAATTTTTGGATTTCTCGTGGAAAATGTTTATATTATTACGTTTATATTATTACATTATTTTCCTATGAAAGTTAGCCATTCAAGAGCGTCAAAAAAGCGACCATCTTTTATAGTTGCCAATATATTTTCTTTCGCCATTTTATCAACTTTTGGACAATAACGATTTAACATATTTTTCAGATGACTTTCCCAAGCTTTTTTGCCTTCTTTTCGTAAAGATTCAGGCACATCTCTAACCCATTTTTCATAAGTTTCTACCATTTCTCCGGCTAAACGTTTTGCTTTGCCATAATTACTATCTCCATCGTCCCAACCAGCTAATTTAACTAAATTAACAAAATCATTAAAAGTATCTAAAAGTAATGGAGTGCAACCTTTCTCTCCCATTACCCAATGTGGACGACATAAAGTATTATTTTCTTTATTCAAGGTATAATAAAGTTGATGTCTTCTTGCTGTTCCTTCCAAAGCCATAAAATCAAAAGTTGATGGCATAATTAAAACTTCATCATTTGCTTTTAAATTTTTGATATGGACTAAACGATTTGGCCCAGCTTCTACTTCTTTGCCATCACGTTTATTTAAAATGAAATAACTATGCCAAATATCATCTTGATTTTTATCACTAGTGCTAACATCAATTTTCCAATTTACTATGCCTTGAAGGGTTTCCCAAGTTAAATTTATAAAATCATTATCATCTTTGGTGGGATTATTTAATAATTTCCAATTTTGATAACGTATATTTTTGGGGTTTCCATCTTATAAATGTTTTTTATTCGATTTTCCATTTTATTTAACGTTTCCAAAGCCAAATAAAACGGAAATTTTGAGTTAGTAACAATGCATGACAAATGAACTGCCAAACTACCTTTTAATTTATTTAATTTCTGTTGTAATTTATTATTGATTATTTGGACTGTTGTAGTTGAATTGTTGGCAGCCACAACAAATCTGAATCCAGAGGAATCTAAACTCAAAGGTATTATTTCGGTTTCAAATTCTTTGCCTAATTCGGTAATGATTTCTTTCCATAAATCATGTAAATCTTCCCATAAGCGTTGTAACCGTGCCGGAGATGGATGTTTTCGCATAGCAAATAATGCTAACCGATCGCCGTCGTGACG
>SFHR01000003.1 GCA_004555545.1 Dechloromonas aromatica (nom. nud.) | reverse complement strand
ATATTTTTAATAATCTTACTGGTATCAAAAATAGCAAAAAAATCATCTTTAACTTGATTTTTTAACTGCTCTTCTGGAATGTTTAAATCGTATTTATTTAATCTCATAATGCAATTCTTTTATATTTTTATATCAAAAATTTCCACGAGATTTTATAAAAAGTTTTTAGATTTTCCAAAAAACAAAAAAACAAAAAAAACAAAAAATATTTTCAAAAAATATTTTTAAAATCTCGTGGAAATAATTTTTTAATTTGTATAAACGCAAAATGTCTTACCAAGTTTTAGCCCGAAAATATCGTCCCAAAAATTTTGAATCCCTTGTCGGACAAGAACACGTCAAAAAAGCACTCACCCATGCTTTACGCGAACAACGTTTGCATCACGCTTATTTGCTCACCGGCACGCGTGGCGTTGGCAAAACCACTATCGCACGGATTTTGGCGAAATCTCTCAACTGCGAAACCGGCGTCACGCCTACGCCTTGCGAAAAATGTAGCACTTGTCAGGAAATCAACTCCGGACGCTTTGTTGATTTGTTGGAAGTCGATGCCGCCACTAACACTCGCGTGGAAGAAATGCGACAACTATTAGAAAACGCCGTCTATGCCCCAACCAAAGGACGCTTCAAAGTTTATGTGATTGACGAGGTGCATATGCTTTCAACTTCGGCGTTTAATGCGATGCTCAAAACGCTTGAAGAACCGCCGGAACACGTAAAATTTATTTTGGCGACCACTGATCCACAAAAAATTCCGGTGACGGTTTTATCTCGCTGTTTGCAGTTCAATTTGAAAGCAATGCCCGTAACCTCCATAGTTTCGCACTTGACGCATATTTTGGAGTTGGAAAAAATCCCGTTTGAAGCGTCGGCTTTGAATTTAATCGCTCGTTCTGGCAATGGTTCTATGCGGGATTCGCTGTCGTTATTGGATCAAGCAATCGCTCACGGAGCAGGAGAAATCAAGTTAGACGGCGTCCGGACAATGTTAGGCACGGTTGATAAACATTTTTTATTGCAGATTTTACAAGCCATTTGCCAGCAGGACGTGTTGGCGTTAATGGGCGTGGTTTCGCAGATTAGTGCGTTGAGTTTGTCGTTTTTGGGGACGCTGCAAGAATTAGGAATTTTATTAACTAAAATTCAGGTTTTACAATGTCTGCCACCGAATTTACGTTCTCCGGAAGAGTTAGCCAAAATCAACATAGATTTAGACATAGACGACGAGCAAGAAAAAGCGGCATTATTTGCCTTGATGCAGCCGAATTCGCAAGGGCAATTTTTGAGTCCAGAGTTCGTTAGTTTTGCGTATCAAATAATAAATTTGGGACGCAAAGAATTAGCGTGGGCTCCGGATGAAGAATCTGGTTTTACGATGACTTTATTGCGATTATTTGCGTTTAGTCAAAATGTAAATTTACCGACAAATAATACTCCGCCGATAAACAAAACTAATTTTGCGACTACTGCGAATTTTGTAGAAAAAAAAACTAATAATGAAATAACAAATTTCCACGAGAATTCTGAAAAAATTTTTGAAAATCTCGTGGAAAATAATCAAAGTAATCAAAATAATCAAAGTAATCCAAATAGTCAAAAAACTATAAATAGTAACGAGGAGGGAATTGCTTCGTTAAGAAGTATATTGAATATTTCAAAACCAACAAATGAAAATAATAATGAAAATAATAATGATAATAATGAAAGCAAAAATAAAATTGAAAACGAAAGCGAAAACGATGATAGTAAAATTATAAATATCAGCGAAAATTTACCAAAACAAAGTATAAAAAATGTTGTTAATCAAGAAAATAGTAATGAAAATAAATTCGCTGAAAATAAACCGCAAGAAAATGATGAATTTGTAGATTTTTTAATCCAAGAATTAAACGCAAAAATTTTATAAATAAAATATAAAGAAAGTATAAGAAAGTATAAGAAAGTATAAATAAAATGGCAAATCAATTTTTAAACTTACAAGAAATTCAATTAACTTCCGAGCAAAAATATAACGGAAATTTCTTAAAAGTATTTTCAGATTCCGTAAAATTACCAAACGGAGCAACTTCAACTCGTGAATATATAAAACATCCTGGAGCTGTTGTGATTTTTGCAGAATTAGACGACGGCAAAATAATCTTTGAAGAACAATTCCGTTATCCTTTACAGCGAACATTTTTAGAATTACCAGCCGGAAAATTAGATAGCAATGAAGATCCGTTAATCGCCGCCAAAAGAGAACTTTTGGAAGAAACCGGATTCATTGCCGAAAAATGGACTGCTTATGGTGAAATTCATCCTTGCATAGGTTATTCTGACGAAAAAATTTATGTTTATAAAGCCCAAAATTTAACAGATACTAATCAACAAAATTTAGACAATAATGAGTTTTTAAATATCAAATTTTTTAATATATATAAAACATAAAAATAATGAGTAATAAAGCAGGAAAATTTATAACTTTTGAAGGTATTGATGGCTCCGGAAAAAGTAGTCAAATTAGTTTTTTGCAAGATTATTTATTGCAAAATTATAATATCAAAAGCATTATAACTCGTGAGCCGGGCGGTTGCGATTTAAGCGAAAAATTACGTAATATTATAATCAATGAAAAAATGGATAGTATTACGGAATTATTATTATTATTTGCTGCCAGAAATGAACATATACAAACTAAAATTTTGCCGAATTTAAATAATGGAATTTGGGTTTTGTCTGATAGATATATTGACGCAAGTTATGCTTATCAAAATGGCGGTAGAAATCTTGCAGAAAACAAAATTACTGAATTAGTAAAATTTATAAATGCTCCGATTCCGGATATAACTTTTTTGTTTGATGTTGATATAAATATCGCTAAACAAAGAATTATAAAACGCAATGAAAAGTTAGATAAATTTGAAGCAGAAAATCAAAATTTTCATTTGCAAGTAAAAAATAATTATTTACAACAAGCCAACAAAATAGAAAATAAAAATAGAATTTTTGTGTTAGATTCTCAACAAAATATGCAAGAA
Organism: Dechloromonas aromatica (nom. nud.); assembly: GCA_004555545.1. GTDB lineage: Bacteria > Pseudomonadota > Gammaproteobacteria > Burkholderiales > Rhodocyclaceae > SFHR01. Next base: position 65,676 of record SFHR01000003.1, on the reverse strand, counting down.
ATTTCGCAACAAATTATAACTATAATTCAACAAAAATTCCTTGAAGTAAATTAAAAATATAAGTTATAAGTAAAAAAATAACTAAAAATAATGATTAGTTCAGCAAATTTATACGCAAATATTTGGAATGATATTTATCAACGTTTTTTGAATAATAAATTGCATCACGCTTTATTATTTAATGGGCAAATCGGTTTGGGAAAATTCAATTTTGCTTATGAATTAGCAAAAACTTTGTTATGTGAAAATCATCAAAGTCATCAAAATCATCAAAATCATCAAAATAATAATAACAATAATTTAATTGCTACCGCTTGTAATAATTGCAAATCTTGTCAATTATTTAATACTAATAATCATCCGGATTTGCGTTTAGTAATCCCTGAAAATTTGCAAAATAATATTTTGGAAAATAAAAATACTAAAAGCGAAAAAAATGATAAAAATGATAAAAGTGAAAAAAAATCCACGAGCTTTAGTAAAAATATTTTGATAGAACAAGTCCGCGAATTAAGTGATTTTTTAGTTTTAACTACTAACAGAAAAGGTCTGCGAATTATCATTATTTATCCGGCGGAAACTATGAATAATAATTGTGCAAATGCTCTTTTGAAATCGTTGGAAGAACCTTTGCCTCAAACTTTATTTTTGTTGATCACTAATAAAATCGGGCAGTTATTACCAACTTTAAAAAGTCGTTGCGAAATCATAAATTTTGCTTTACCAAATCAACAAAATACTTTGTCTTGGTTGAAATTATTGCCGAATATTGCAAATAAAAATAATGCAGAAATTAACTCGGCTTTGGCTTATTGTAATCAGTCGCCATTGTTAGCAGAACAAATTTTAAATACTAATTTTTTGAATAATACTACTTGGTTAAAACAATTTTTACAAGCATTAGAAAAACCCAAACAAATTGATTTTATTGCTTTATCTGCAATCATAGAAAAAGAAAGCAAAGACTCCGATAGTAATGCAATAAATTCGGCTATGAATTTTAGTTTAATATTGTTATGTGATGTTTTACAAAAATGGTTAGTAGATTTAATTTTGTTATATTATCTCAACAATAATAAATATTTTATAAACTATAAAAAATCACAGCAAGAATTGATAAAAAATACTAATATAAATATTAAAAAATTGTTGCAGTTTTGGAATGAAGTAATAATATTAAAAAAGCAAAGTTTGCAACCTTTAAATAGTAGAATTTTTATAGAAGATTTGTTTATGAAATATAGAAATATATTTTAAGTATATTTTAAATATATTTTAAGTATATTTACAATATATTTAAAAATTTTGAAAAAACATTATGAGTAAAGTCAAAGTAAAAACCAAGAATAAAACCGCTTCTTTGCAGTTAGTAGATGAACTTGAAGATAGTTATAAATTTGCTGAACATACGCCGATGATGCGGCAATATTTACAGTTTAAACAACAATATCCAGACCGTTTAGTGTTTTATCGGATGGGTGATTTTTACGAAGTATTTTACGACGACGCTAAAAAAGCCTCCAAGTTATTAAATATAACTTTAACCAAACGCGGACAATCTGCCGGAGAACCGATTTTAATGGCTGGAGTTCCGGTTCACGCCTTAGAAAATTATTTGGCAAAATTATTAAAATTTGGTGAATCTGCTGTCATTTGTGAGCAAGTAGAAAACTCCAACCCAAACGATAAAGGCATTATGAAACGCGAAGTTTCGCGTATTATTACGCCGGGAACGTTGTCTGACAATTCCTTATTAGAAGAAAAGCGAAATAATTATTTAGTTGCTTTGTCACCAAAAGTAATAAAAAGCAAAATAAAAGCAAATAGTAATAATCAAAATTTAGCAAATTTATTTAACTATGAATTAAATTTACTAATCGGAATCGCAAAGTTAGATTTTTCTACCGCAACATTAGTTATAACAGAAGTTTTTGCTACAGATTTATTTGCAGAATTAGAAAAAATTCATCCGTCAGAAATATTATATTCCGAAGAATTTATCACTTTATTAGATAATTATAAAAACAAAATTATTGCTGATAATGAAAAGAATATTTTTGACGAATTACAAGTAATCACAAATTTTTTAATCCCAAATAAAAATCAAAATAATCAAGATAGTAACCAAATTAGTAATCAAAATGATTATGGTTTTGGTTTTCTATCTAATGTGCCAAAAATACGTCAAGATTCTTGGAATTTTGATGAAAATAATGCCCATATTTTCTTATGTGAATTCTTTAAAGTAAATGATTTACGTTCCTTTGGAATCGGAGAAAATCTACCTTATGAAAACTTAACTATAAGTTTAGCTTGTGCCGCCGCTGTTTTGAATTATGCAAGAAATACTCAAGGCGGAAAATTGCCTTATATTGAAAATTTATTAGTTGAAGAGCAACATAAATTTATCCGTTTAGATTTTGCTACTCAACATAATTTAGAATTAACAGAAACTTTACGCGGTCAAACATCTCCGACATTATTTTCTGTGTTAGATTTCACTTGCACAAATGCCGGTGGTCGTTTGTTACGTAATAGTTTATTTTATCCAGAAAGAAATAACCAAACTGCAAAATTACGTCAAGAAATAGTCCAGCAATTTTTAACCATCAATAACATTACTAATAACCAAAAAAGCGACGAAGTAATCCGCAACTTATTAAAACAAACCGCCGATATTGAACGCATAGTCGTGCGAATTTCTTTGAAATCTGCAAAACCCAGAGATTTAACTGCTTTACGCGAAACTTTGAAATTACTACCGAATATTTCTGATATTTTAAATACTAATTTGGAAATTTATCAAAACAATATTAACAAGTTTTTAAATACTAAAAATATTCAAAATTTTGCCGCAAGTAATGAAGATTTCAAAAAAAATTATGACTATCTCGTGGAAAAAATGCAAACTATGTTATCGCAGTTAGTAATTCCGCAAAATAGTTTTGAATTACTTTGCAAAATTTTATTAGACGAGCCAAGTGTTAATATAAAAGACGGCGGAGTAATCGCCGAAGGAGTTGATAAAGATTTAGACGAATTACGCCAAATAACTTTGCATTGTGATGACTTTTTGCAGCAATTAGAAATCAAAGAACGCAATCGCACCGGAATTCAAAATTTACGCGTGGAATTCAACAAATTACAAGGTTTTTATATTGAAGTTTCACAATCAAATTTGAACAAAGTTCCGCCAGATTACATCCGCAAACAAACGCTAAAAAGTTGTGAGCGTTTTGTCACCACAGAATTAAATGAGTTTGAACGCAAAGCGTTATCGGCAAAAGAACAAGCATTAGCCAAAGAAAAAATAATTTATGAAAATTTGCTCAACGACTTACAGCAGGAAATTTCGCAATTCCAAAAAATCGCCAAAACTTTGTCAGAATTAGATTTAATCTGCAATTTGGTGCATTGTGCCAGAATTTATAACTGGGTGCGTCCGCAATTTAGTAGCGGCAAAACTTGCATCGCTTTACAAAAATCTCGGCATCCGGTCGTAGAAAATGAACGCAAATTCAACAACGAAGAATTTATCGCTAACGATTGTTTTTTAAACATTGACGAAAATCACGAAAAAATTTTGCTAATCACCGGCCCGAATATGGGCGGAAAATCAACTTATATGCGTCAAATTGCGTTGATTGTAATTTTGGCGTATATCGGCAGTTATGTTCCGGCAGAATCCGCCATCATCGGCGAAATTGACCGCATTTTCACGCGTATCGGTGCTTCTGACGATTTGGCGAGTGGGCGTTCAACTTTTATGGTGGAAATGACCGAAGCGGCTCACATTATCCGCAACGCCACGCCGCAGAGTTTGGTTTTAATGGACGAAATCGGACGCGGGACTTCCACGTTGGACGGCTTGGCGTTGGCAAAATCTATTTTGGTGGAATTGTTAGAAAAAAATCAGAGTTTGACTTTTTTTGCCACGCATTATTTTGAATTAACCAAGTTGGAGCAGTTTTATCCGAGCTTGAAAAACGTGCATTTGGACGCCGTCAAACACAATGAAATTTTGGTATTTTTACACACACTCAAAGACGGTGCAGCGAATCGTAGTTATGGCGTGGAAGTTGCCGCATTAGCCGGAATGCCAGATTCAGTGGTTTTACGGGCAAAAAAATATTTGCAAGAGATGCAAGATAATCAAGAAAGTCAAGAAAGTCAAGAAAATAATTTGGAAAATCAAATTTTGGAAAATTCAACAAAACCAGAAAATAACAAAAATTCTGAAAATTCAGAAATAATCAAAGCAATAAAAAATCTCAATTTGGACGATTTTTCTCCAAAAGACGCTCTGAATTTTTTGTATGAACTCAAAAAATTAAGCATTGAATGAAGTATTGAATAGCAAATAACAAATTTCCACGAGAATTTATAAATATTTTTCAAAAATTTTTATAGAATTCTCGTGGCAAATCTTTAAAACGTTTAAAACGAAATCAAAAAATTTAATGTAAATAATATGAAAAAACTTTTATCAATCTTGTTGTTATCTGCGATTTGCTGCAATTTCAATTTTTATATCGCAAACGCTGTCGCCGAAAAAGCCGATAAACAAAAGCCGATGTATATTGAAGCCGATTCCATTTCCGTTGATGATGCTAACAAAGTGCAGAATTTGCTCGGCAATGTGATTGTCACCAAAGGAACGATGCGTCTTGAAGCAAATTCCGTGACGATTACCGAAGATGAAATCGGTTATCAAAAAGGTGTGGCGTTGGCGGGAAAAAATAAGTTAGTTAAATTCCAGCAAAAGCGAGATAATTCGCCAGATTATATTCGCGGAGAAGCCGAGAAAATCACTTTTGATAGCAATGCAGAAGTCGCCGAAATGTTCGGTAGAGCGTGGGTTTCCGTAGGCAAAGATGAAGTGCGTGGCAGTTATATTCGTTACGATTCTTTCAATGAAACGTTTGATGTGAGATCTAATGTTGCCACGAATTCAGCGATAAAACAACAGCGAGTCAGAGCGATTTTGCATCCGCGAAATGAAAATCAGACGCAGACGCAGACGCAAACTCAAAAATTAGATTTGAAGAAAGAAAAAATTTTGAGCGATCCGATAGAATAAAAAAATAAAAAAATAAAAAAATAAAAAAATAAAAAATTTTCCACGAGAAATCACAAAAAATTTTTGAGAAATCTCGTGGAAATTTTTTGCCTTATTCTTCTTCGGAATTATCTTTATCTTTATCTTTATCTTTATCTTTATCTTTTTTGAATTTAGTAAAAAATTTTTTGACTTTGTTATCTGTTTTTTCTAACGAAATTTTCTTGCGATGCTGATTTTTTTCTAACGGAGCAAATCTATGCAAAACATAATCTGTCATTGATTTTGCCAAACTATCTTGCGAGGAAAATATTTTCCAAGTTTTAGCCTCTTCGCTATCTAATTCGGTGATTTCCGTGATTTTTTCAGTTCTCACAATTATTTCTATTTTTGGATTCAGCGTCTTTGCGATATCGGCAATATTTCTCATATTCAGCGGATGCGGCGTAGCAATTACCAACATTGCGGCTTTGGCAATATGGGCTTGGATTAACACGGCGGCTTCGGAGGCATCACCGGCGACAGCAACTAAATCTTCTTGGCGTAATTTTTCTACTTTTTCGCGATTCTGATCCACGATTACAAACGTAATTTCTTGCTTTGATAACGCTTGGCAAATACTGCGTCCGACCACGCCATAACCGACCACAACCACGTGACCTTCCAAAAATTTACGCTCGGTTTGCATAGGTAATTCTGCGAACGGATCTGGGCGTTGTTCTAATTTTCTGGCAAAAGCGGAACGCTCTAAAATCCAACGCTGCAAAGTCGGCACCAACGCAAAAACTATGGGATTGATGGCTATGCTGATTACGGCTCCGGCTAAAATCAAACTCAAACCATCTTGTGGCAATAAGCCCAAAGAAATCCCTAACCCAGCCAAAATAAACGAAAATTCACCGATTTGTGCTAAACAAGCGGAAACCGTCAAAGCCGTATGCAGAGGATAACGCGAAAATAAAATCAAGGAACAAGCGATTAACGGCTTACATATCAAAATGATAAAAATCACGCCAAGCACGTGCCAAGGTTGTTGAATCAATATTTTTGGATCAAACAGCATTCCAACCGAGACAAAAAATAGCACCGAAAACGCATCACGCAAGGGCAAAGATTCTTCGGCGGCACGTTGGCTATACGCTGATTCACGCATCACCATTCCGGCGAAAAACGCTCCCAAAGCGGCGGAGACATTAAATAACAAAGCGGCTAAATACGCAATTCCTATGGCGGAGGCAATTACCGCTAACGTGAATAATTCTCGCGAACCGGTTTTGGCAACTTGCAATAAAGCCCACGGCAGAATGCGTCTTCCAGCGATTAACATCACGGCGATAAAAGCGGAAACTTGGAGCAAAGTTTCGCCTATCATTAACCAAATTGATTTTGTTTCCGTTGCTACTGCTGCGGTTGCCGTTGCTGCATTGTCGCCTAATAAAGTTGATAGCGGTGGCAACAAAACTAAAACTAAAACTGTGACCAAATCTTCCACGACTAAACAGCCGACCGTTATTTTTCCGGGAATTGCGTTGATTAAATCTTTGGCTTCCAACGCTTTCAAAGCGACAACGGTACTCGCACAGGACAGCGATAATCCGACAATCAAACTTGCTCCCCACGACCATCCCCAGCATTTGGCTAACAAAATTCCAAAAATTGTAGAAATCGTCATTTGCGTTATCGCTCCGGGAACCGCAATTTTTTTGACCGACATCAAATCATTTGTAGAAAAATGTAGCCCAACGCCGAACATCAATAACATCACGCCGATTTCTGAAAGTTGTTTGCCTAACTCAACGTCTGCGGTAAATCCCGGACTTCCGGGGCCGATCAAAATTCCGGCGATTAGATATCCAACTAAAGCCGGAGTTTTCAGGCGTTCAGCGATAAAACCAAAAGCCAAAGCCATACTGAAACCGGCAGCGAGAATTGTTATAAGCGGCGTTGAATGTTCCATTTTATAAGGTGATGCAATGAAGAATAAAAAATTTTCCACGAGAATTTTAAAAAATTTTTTAGAAATCTCGTGTAAAACTATATTTGCTAATTTGTGCGATATTTAATTTCTATAAGGTCCCCAAGCCGGTTCGCGAATTTCTCCGGAGGGAACTGATAATTTTTGTTTGACGCGTCCGTCGGCAGAAACCGCTGATAAAATTCCGCGTCCGCCGTTATATGATGCGAACAAAATCATTTGACTATTTGGAGCAAAACTCGGAGATTCATCTTTGCCGGTATCGTTCAAAATTTGAGTTTGTCCGGACGCCAAATCCAAAGAAGCCAAGTAAAATCTGCCGTTACGCCGAGAAATAAACGCCAACGATTTTCCGTCCGGTGATGGACGTGGCGAGACATTATAATTGCCTTCAAAAGTTATGCGAGTTGCACTGCCGCCGTTTGCCGAAGTTTTATAAATTTGCGGACTGCCACCGCGGTCGGAAGTGAAATAGATGAAATTGCCGTCCGGCGAAAATTTGGGCTCGGTATCAATTCCACGCGAATTCGTGATTCTTTTCAAACCGCCACCGTTTGCGTTAATGGTGTAAATTTGTGAATTGCCGTCTTTACTCAAAACGATTGCCACTTTACTGCCATCCGGAGAAAATGCCGGAGCCGAGTTGCTACCTTTGAAATTCGCCAAAATCTGACGCTTTCCGGTGCTAACGTGATGCACGTAAATCATCGGTTTTTTCTTTTCAAAGGAAACGTAGGCAAGTTTATTGCCATCCGGCGACCAAGTTGGCGAAATAATCGGCTCGTTGGAAATCAAGGCACTCACCGGCGATTCACCATCAGCGTCAGCAATTTGCAAATAATATTTGCCGCCAGATTTCATCACATAAGCAATTCGCGTGGAAAATACGCCTTTTTGACCGGTCAATTTTTCGTAAATATCATCCGCAATTTTATGTCCGGCTGTTCTGATTTGATTAGCCGAAACTTCTAAACCGCTCAAAACTGATTCTTGCGGAACATCGTGCAGACGATAACGAGCGATATATTTTCCATTTCCGGCGTCGGAAACGCTTCCGAGAGCCAAAGCATCGGCGTTTTTGGATTTCCAAGTTTTATAATTTGGTTGCGAATTTTCATCATAATCATAATAGCCGTCGGTGGGGAGCAAGTTGAATAAACCGCTACGTTGCAAATCGTTATGAATTGTTTGCGTTATGACAGAACTCGGCGTAGTTGAACCGGCAAAATCGGCGACAGCAATGCCGATTTGATTTGCACCGGCGCCGGTGATTTCTATGCTTAACTGGGCGTTGGCGAAATTATTGATACTTAATAAACCCAGAGCCAACAGAATATTTTTGCTGATAGTTTTCAAAAAATTTATTTTCATTGTCGTTTTATGTTTTTTGCGAATTTTGCGAATTTTGCGAATTTTTGTTAATTTTCCGCGAGATTTTTAAAAATTTTTTTGGATTTCTCGTGGAAAAATATTAGATATTAAAGATTAAAGATTAAAGATTAAAGATGTTATTTTGTTTTCCGTTTATTTTATTTTTTGTTTTTAATCAAAAGGTCTATATTTTACGTCCAAAGTATTTTGAAAATCGTCAGGATCATCTGGCAATGGCAATGGTGAAGATTTATGAAACGCTGCAACAACAGATTTATCAAGCAATTCATTACCGCTACTTTTGTTGATTTTCACGCTCAAGATGGTGCCGTTTTGCGATTGTCTGACGGTCAAAAGCATTTCCGGATTGCCTTCTAAATTTGGCGGCAGAACAACTTTGCTGCGGACGATATTTTTGATTTTGTTGATATAAGCGTCCAAATTTCGGGCTTTGACTTTTCGCATAGTATTTCCGGCGACATTTCTGCCGGTGACATTTCCCACGCCGCCGCGAGTTTTATCGGAAATATTTCCGTCACGATTTTTATCGGAAGCGATGGCTTTTTGATTTTTAGTATTTTGTAAATCTTTGTCAATGCCGTCGCGGAAATCAAATTTAGGCAAATCTTTTTTTGCTTTTTGTTTTTCTAATTCTTTTTGTTTTTCTAATTCTTTTTGTTTGGCTAATTCTTTTTCTTTCTGTTTTTGTTTTTCTTTTTCTTTTTCTTTTTCTTTTTCTTTTTCTTTTTCTAAACGTTGTTTTTCTAATAATTTTTGTTTTTCTAATTTTTCTACTTTTTCTAAGCGTTCTTTTTGTTTTTGTTTTTGTAATTCAATATCGGCTTTTCTATCGTCAATTACTTTCGGAGTTTTTTCCACGAGATTTTGTAATTTTTTTTCCGGTTCAATAACTTTTGCTACTTCCTTTTTTTGAATATTATTTACTTGCTTTGTTTTTTTTGTAGTTGCGGCATTTCCGGGAATTTCGTTATACAATTCCACTTCAATAGTTTGTAAGGATTCAGATTTATTTTTCCATTGTATATTCCAAAATAAAAATAACAACAAAATAATATGCACAAAAAAGCTTAAAGTCAAAGCTGATTTGTTGATACTATCATTATTTTTTTGAGAATTGTTATACATTGTTTTTTAAAAAAAATTATCACTTGTTTATTATTTTTTTATTACTTTTTATTGCTTGTTTTTTCTTGTTTATTTTGAACTAACAAACCGATTTTTTTGAAATCATTTTGTTGCAAAATATTCATCACATCAATTACTAATTCATACTTTACATTTTTATCGCCAGAAATAACTACTGCTTGATTTTCATCAATTTTAAATTCGTTAATAATATTTACTAATTCATCGGAATTTTTACGATCACTAATGATAATTTCATCATTATTTTTGTTATTTTTTACGCTGATAGTATTTTCATCTTTTATGATAACTTCAATTGGTGGAGCTGGTGGTTGTTCTGGAGTTTGTTTAGCATTCTCATTGACGCTTGGCAAATCAACAATAGAAGTAGTCATCATCGGTGCAGTTACCATAAAAATAACTAACAAAACCAACATAACATCAATGTAAGGAACGACATTTATTTCGTTTTTTAATTTACGATTTCGCATATTTTTTAAAGTTGTTTTTTATATATTTGTATATATTTGTATATATTTGTATATTTTTGATATTTTTTAGAAAAAATTATAAAAATCTCGTGGAAAAAATTTTTTAGTTTTTGTTTTTTTAGATTTCTACAAAATCGGAGCCAACCATTTTTCGCCTTGCTTGATATCGGCAATATTTTTCCGCTGACACCAACTTTGTAACTGATCTTTGTCTATTTTCGGAATAGCAAAATAATTTGCTTTTGGATGGGCAATATAAAATCCACTAACCGAAGATGGCGGAATCATTGCAAAACTTTCGGTCAATTGCATACCAATTTCTTGAGCGTTCAGGACAGCAAAAATATCTTCTTTGCTGGTATGATCCGGACAAGCCGCATACCCCGGTGCCGGACGGATTCCTTGATATTTTTCATTGATCAAATTCTGATTATTAAACTCTTCATTATTTGTATATCCCCAAATTTGCGTGCGAACCAAATAATGCAAATATTCCGCCGAGGCCTCCGCCAAACGATCCGCCAAAGATTTCAACAAAATCGCATTATAATCGTCGTTGGCATTTTCATAATTTTTTATATGCTGATTCAAATCACCCAAACCGGCGGTTACTGCAAAAAATCCAACATAATCCGGATGATTTTTATCGCCGATGAAATCGCTCAAACAAGCATTAAAGCGTCCGGCGGGTTGTTTATGTTGCTGACGTAAGCCAACAAAAGTTCGCAAAATATTGCTTTCACTACGATTTTCGTCTTTGAAAATTACAAAATCATCACCGCGATTTTCCGCCGGATAAATAGCAATAACGCCTTTACACTGCAACCAATTATTTTCCACGAGATTTGCTAACATTTTTTTAGCATCGTTATATAAATTATTTGCGATTTCTCGTTTTTGTTGGTCTTGATGCTCCAAAATTTGCGGAAATTGCCCTTTGATATCCCAAGCCCAGAAAAACGGCGACCAATCTATAAATTTGAGCAAATCATTTAAAGAAATTTCTATGATTTTTCTGCCAATGAAATTCGGCTTTTTGGCTACATAATTACAATCTTCAAAATCGTAAGGAACACGATTTTGCCGTGCTGTTTCCAAATCCACCAGCGTAATATTTTTACGTTTGGAATAATCTTCGCGGATTTTTTGCTGTTCATCTTTGATTTGCTTAACATAATCTGCTTTTAAATCTTTGGAAAGCAAACTAGTTGCTACGCCAACACTCAAAGAAGCATCTTTGGTATAAACAACAACTCCGGACGGAAAATTCGGTGCAATTTTTATTGCCGTATGCGGACGGCTGGTTGTAGCACCGCCAATCATTAAGGGAATATTTTGGAAATGATCTTTTTGCTTTTCCAATTCAGCCGCCACGTGACACATTTCCTCCAAAGACGGCGTAATCAAACCAGATAAACCAATGATATCAACTTTTTCGCGGATAGCCGTTTCTATGATTTGCTCACAAGGCACCATCACGCCCAAATCTATCACCTCATAGCCGTTACAACCAAGCACTACGCCGACGATATTTTTGCCTATATCGTGGACATCGCCTTTGACGGTTGCTAATAAAATTTTGCCTTTGCTTTGTTGCTGGTTACCGTTTTTATGCTTTTCGGCTTCTATAAACGGCACCAAATGAGCCACCGCTTGTTTCATAACACGGGCAGATTTGACAACTTGCGGCAAGAACATTTTGCCATCGCCGAACAATTCTCCGACAGCGTTCATTCCGCCCATCAACGGACCTTCAATCACGGCTAATGGCGGTTTTCCGAGCTTTTCGTATTGTTGCCGACTTAATTCGGTGTCTTCCACAATGAATTCGGTAATGCCTTTAATCAAAGCGTATTCCAAACGTTTATGGACGTTTTCATCTCCGAGAAATTCTGGTAAATTTCTCCACGAGTTTTTATCAAAATTTTTTGGCGATTTCTCGTGGAAATTTTGGTGTTGAGCAAAATCTAATAATTCATCAGCGGCGGTTTCGGATTGATCTAATACAACGGCTTCTACTTTTTGGCGTAATTGAGGTTCCAAATCGTCATAAACGCCGAGCATTCCGGCATTGACAATTCCCATAGTCATACCGGCTTTGATGGCGTGATATAAAAAAACCGTGTGAATTGCTTCACGGACTACATTATTGCCGCGGAAACTAAACGAAACATTAGAAACTCCTCCGGAAATTGAGGCATACGGCAGATTTTGCTTAATCCACTTAATGCTTTCTATGAAATCAACTGCATAATGATTATGCTCGGCGATTCCGGTGGCGATAGCGAAAATATTTGGGTCAAAAATAATATCTTCCGGCGGAAAACCTATTTTTTGCGTTAGCAAGTTATAAGCACGTTGACAAATTTCTATTTTGCGTTGATAAGTATCTGCTTGACCTTGTTCGTCAAAAGCCATAACAATTACTGCTGCTCCGTAGCGTTGTGCGAGTTTGGCGTGTTCCAAAAATATTTCCTCGCCCTCTTTCATAGAAATTGAATTGACAATTCCTTTGCCTTGTAATTGTTGCAACCCGATTTCTAAGATTTCCCATTTGGAAGAATCTAACATAATCGGCACTTTACAAATATCGGGTTCAGAGGCAACTAAACGTAAAAAATGCTTCATAGCGGCGGCGGAATCCAACATAGCTTCATCCATATTGATGTCTATGATTTGAGCGCCGTTTTCTACTTGCTGCCGAGCCACTGATAAGGCGTCTTCAAAGCGAGATTCAATGATCATTTTGGCAAAAATTTTAGAACCGGTGACGTTAGTGCGTTCGCCAACGTTCACGTATAAAGAATTTTCGTCTATATTGAATGCTTCCAAGCCGGAAAGCCGTAATTTTTTTGGAAAATTTTTGGGGATTTCTCGTGGAGAAATGTTGAGTTTTTCTACTTCTTTGACGATCTCGGCAATATGTTCCGGCGTAGTGCCACAACATCCGCCCAAAATATTTACTAATTTTGATTTTGCCCATTCGCTGACATCGGCGGCTAACATTTCCGGAGTTTCATCGTAACCTCCGAAAGCATTTGGCAAACCAGCGTTCGGGTGAGCCGAAACAAAGCAATCGCAAACTTTGGCTAATTCAGCGACGTGCGGACGCATTTCCTTTGCACCTAATGCACAGTTTAGTCCAAAAGAAAGTGGCTTTACGTGGCGTAAAGAATTCCAAAAAGCCTCGGCAGTTTGTCCGGATAGCGTTCTTCCGGAAGCGTCCGTGATAGTTCCGGAAATCATAAGCGGCAATGTTTGAGCGGATTCATCAAACAATTTTTCTATGGCGAATAAAGCCGCTTTGGCGTTTAAAGTATCAAAAATTGTTTCCACCATCAAAATATCACAACCGCCGTCTATCAATCCTTTTGCAGAGTTGTAGTAATCATTGACCAAATCTATAAATTCTATGTTGCGAAATGCCGGATCATTTACGTCTGGCGAGATAGAAAGCGTTTTGCTGGTGGGACCAAGAACTCCGGCGACAAATCTCGGTTTTTGCGGATTTTGCTGCGTAAATTCTTGGCAGAGTTTTTTGAGATTTTCGGCGGCGGTTTTATTTAATTCATACACAAAATTAGCATCGTCCAAAGCATAATCGCTTTGAGAAACGCAAGTAGCGTTAAAAGTACAAGTTTCTAAAATATCCGCTCCGGCAAGTAAGTATTTGCGTTGAATTTCGTTGATAATCTGTGGTTGAGTTAAAACCAAAATATCGTTATTGCCTTTTAGGTCATTTGTGTGATTTTTAAAACGTTCGCCGCGAAAATCTTGTTCTGTGAGATTATATTTTTGGATCATAGTTCCCATAGCACCATCCAAAAATAAAACTTTCTCGGCTAATAATTTTCTTAATAATAGTTCGGTCGAATTAGTATTTTGTTTCATAAGTAAAAGTAAAAAAATAATAAGTAAAACTAATAAGTAAAAGTAAAAAACAAATTTCCACGAGATTTTAAAAATAATTTATGAAATCTCGTGGAAATTTATCAAAAAATGCTTAAAAAAATTACTATGAATTCATAGTAAATAACTATGTTTTATTTTGTTTTATTTATAAATCAACGAGTTATAAAATATATAAAAATACTTGACATTTGATTTTTTTAGTTTATAATAATCGCTATGAGTTTGATAAGCACCAAAGGAGTTTATGGAATTTTGGCTATTTATGAAATTGCCAAAGCAACCAGCCAAAATCCGATATCAATAAATGAAATTTCTAACACGATTTCTGTTTCCAAAGGTTATTTGGAACAGCTCTTGAATCCGCTGAAAACAGCCGGTTATTTGGGTAGTGTAAAAGGTAAAAATGGCGGTTATTTTTTAGCCAAAAACCTTAATGAAATTACGTTTTATGAGATTTTTTGTTTGCTTGAAAAAGATTTTGGTTTTGCGGCTCTGCAAGTGAAACCGCCATTTAATGAACTTTTTGATAAATTCAATAAGGAAATAAAAAATCTCTTTGCAAAACCTTTGAGCGAATTCAGCGTAACCGACGCTGATAAATACTTGAATTACATAATTTAAAAAACATAAAAACATAAAAACATAAAAACATAAACACAAACGTAAATTAAACATAAACAAAGAAAGGCATTAAAAATAAATGAAATTTGCAAAAAATATCACCGAGTTAATCGGCAATACTCCACTTTTACAAATCAATAGTTTTGGCGGACAGATTTTTGCCAAAGCCGAATTTTTAAATCCGGGCTTATCAGTAAAAGATCGCATTGCTTTGGCGATGTTAGATGAAGCTTTGAAATCCGGAAAAATCAACAAAGATAGCCTAATCATTGAACCCACCAGCGGAAATACCGGCGTTGGACTTGCTATGGTTGCCGCCGCACTCGGATTGAAAGCAATTTTTGTTATGCCAAGTTCAATGACCAAAGAACGCCAACTCAGCTTGAAAGCATATGGAGCTCAACTTGAATTGACCGAGCCAAGTTTGGGAATGAAAGGTGCCGTTGATAAAGCAAATGAATTAGCCAAAAATAACGCAAATAGTTTTATTCCCAGCCAGTTTGATAATAAAGCAAATCCGCAAATTCATTACACAACAACCGCTCAAGAAATTTTGGCTCAAACGGACGGCAAAATTGATTACTTTGTCGCCGGATTTGGCACCGGAGGAACGGTTTCTGGAGTCGGCAAGGCACTCAAAGAAAAATTGCCTAATGTAAAAATCATTGCCGTAGAACCAGCAGCAAGTGCGTTGGCAACTACGGGAAAAGCTGGGCCTCACGCAATTCAAGGCATAGGAGCGAACTTTATTCCGCAAAATTTAGACAGAAGCGTCATTGATGAAATCGTCACGGTTAGCAATGAAGATGCGATCGCCACAACAAAATCACTTGCCGTGAAAGAAGGCATTTTAGTTGGCATTTCCGCCGGAGCAAATGTATTTGCCTCGTCGCGGATAGCCAAAGAAAATCCGTCAGCTGTGATTGTTACGATTTTGCCGGATACGGGAACCAGATATTTTTCAACGGGAATTTTTGAATAATTTTTGAATAATTTTTGAATAATATTTAAAAAATAAAAATGTAAAAAGAAGAATTTCCACGAGAAATCTCAAAAAATTTTTGGGAAATCTCGTGGAAATTTGTTTTAAATTTGTTTTAAATTTGTTTTAATTTAGTTTTGACTTTGCTTTTAATTTCTAATCAAGTAATCAAACGCCGACAACGCCGCCGTCGCACCACTTCCCATAGAAATAATAATTTGTTTATACGGCTGAATTGTGCAATCACCGGCAGCAAAAATTCCGTCAGCAGAAGTTTCTCCTTTGGCGTTGATTTCAATTTCTCCGCGTGGCGTGAGTTTGACATCAGAATCTTTCAAGAAATCAGTATTTGGAACTAAACCGATTTGCACGAAAATTCCTTCCAAATCTTTACGAATAATTTCGCCGGTTGTGCGATTTTGATAAGTCAAACCGACAACTTTATTGCCGTCACCCAAAACTTCGGTGGTCATTGCAGAAGTAATGATTTCTACATTTGGCAAAGATTTCAATTTTTCTTGTAAAACGGCGTCAGCACGCAATTTTGAATCAAATTCAATCAAAACTACTTGAGCAACAATTCCTGCCAAATCAATAGCCGCTTCCACGCCGGAATTTCCGCCACCGATAACAGCAACGCGTTTGCCTTTAAACAATGGACCATCACAATGCGGACAAAAACAAACGCCTTTGGCTTTATATTCTTTTTCGCCCGGAACGTTCATTTCACGCCATTTGGCACCGGTTGCCAAAATAACGGTTTTAGCTTTTAATTTGCCACCGTGCGTGAGTTCAACATCAAAAAAGTTAGTTTGCGTATTTTTGGCTATTTTTTCTACACGTTGCAAATTCATAACATCAACTGGATAATTGCCCACGTGATTTTCCAAAGCTTTAGCGAGTTTTGGACCTTCGGTTTCTGGCACGGAAATAAAGTTTTCAATGCTCAAAGTGTCTAAAATTTGACCGCCAAAACGTTCGGCGACCAAACCGGTGTGAATTCCTTTACGTGCGGCATAAATTGCGGCAGCGGATCCGGCTGGGCCTCCGCCGATAACCAAAACATCAAACGGCGTTTTTTCGCTGATTTTAGCGGCGGCTTGAGCTACAGATTGCGTATCTAAATTTGCCAAAATTTCTTCTAACGTTGTTCTACCTTGCCAAAATGCTTCGCCGTTACGGAAAACATTTGGAACAGCCATAACTTCTTTTTGCTTGGCTTCGTCTTGGAATAAGGCTCCGTCAATCAGGACGCTTTCAAATTGCGGATTTAATGTGGCAATCAAATTGAATGCTTGAACCACGTCTGGGCAATTATGGCAAGAAAGCGAAATAAAAGTTTCAAAAACTTCTTTATTGCCATTAGCTGCCGTTAAAGATTTGATTTGCTGAGTTTGTTCGGCGGAAATTTTTGGTGGATGTCCGCCAACTTGTAATAAAGCCAAAATCAAAGTTGTGAATTCGTGTCCCATTGGCAAACCGGCAAAATGCACGCGAGGAATTTCATCTTTTTTGGCGATTCCAAAAGATGGCTTACGCGGATAATTGCCGTTTAAATTCACGCTGATCATCTCCGGCGATAATTCGGCGATTTGCGTGATAAGAGTGCGAATTTTACTTGCCGCTTCGGAGTTATCTAAACTTGCGACTAATTCAATAGGGGAACGTAAATTCTTTAAATATTCTTTGAGTTGTGCTTGAATGTTGCTATCTAACATAATTTTCTATTTTTCTATTTGTAATTTAATAAAAATTGTTTAACTTTTGATTTTGTTTAATTTTTTTTACTTCGCAAATTTTAGAAATAAATTGCTTTTTTTAGGCAAAAATTTATATAAAAAATTTCTATAAACAAAATAAACAAAACATAAAAAAACAAATTTCCACGAGATTTCTAAAAAATTTTTTATATTTCTCGTGGAAAAATTGTTTTTTATGCTTTATGCTTTATGCTTTTTGCTTTTTGCTTTATTTTTTATCTCAAACCAGCAGCATATTGCGAAACCGCTTGAATTTCTTTATCCGACATTTTTTCGGCAATCACACGCATCATCGGACCGTTAGCACGTTCGCCACTACGGAATAATTTTAACTGCGATTCTGTATATTCTGGATATTGTCCAGCCAAGCTCGGATATTGAGCCGGCAAGCCGTGACCTTCTTGTCCGTGACAACCTGCACAAGCCGGAATACCTTTTTTGGCATTACCAAATCTCCAAAGTTGCTCACCGGCTTTTAATACGGCGGCATCAGCAGTCGCTTTGGAAGGATTGATTTTTTGTTTAGCAAACCAAGCAGCCACGTGAACAATATCTTCGGCGGGAACAGCCATTGCCATCGGCGACATAATATCGTTATGACGAGCGGCTGGTTGATCACCAACGCCAACAAAATCTTTTAATTGTTTGGCGATATATTCGGCGTGTTGTCCGGCAATCAGCGGGTACATTGTGACCGGTGCATTTGGATCAACGCCATTGCCTTCAACGCCGTGACAGGCAACGCAAACGCTTTCTGCGTATGTTTTGCCTTTGTTTGCATCAGCAACAACAGCTTCATCGGCGGCAAAACTCATAGCACAAAAACTACTCAAACCAAAGGCGATAACTAATTTTTTTATATTTTGTAAAGTCATAGCAAAACAACTCCTGAACTTTGATAACTAATCACTGAAACGGAAATAAGTTTGAATTTTATATTTTTTTGCGTTTATTTTATTATTTATTTTTTTATGAATTTTTATGAATTTTTATGAAATTTTTACAAAACAAATTTAATCAACGGATTTTTTGATAAATCTGAATATAAATTATCTAACTGAATTTTGCTGGTTGCCGGAATAATGCAAGTCAAGCTGACAAAATTTTGATTTTTGCTCAATTTTGTTTGGATGCTGTTTTTATCAAAATCGGCGGCGTGTTTGAAAATAATTTGACTGACAAAATCGGCAAAATCAACGGCTGGATTATTTTCGCCCATAATTTTCATAGTAAATTTACACGGAAATTCTAATAAAGTTTCTTGATTCATATTTTTTTAGTATTTTTTATTTTTTATTTTTTCCACGAGATTTCCCAAAAATTTTTTGAGATTTCTCGTGGAAAAATTGTTATTAAATTATTTTTATATTTTTTATTTGATTTATTTGATTTTATTCAACGCTGTTATATCATAATTCCACGTCGGCGTCGCTATTCCATTTTTTCTCTGCCATACATAATCTTCTATCAAAAATTTCGCTTTGGGAAATAATTTATATATCGCATACAAATTACATATGCACAGCAAACCCATCACGATATCAGCAAAATCCCAGACAAAATCTACGGACAGCATTGCTCCACCGCAAACACAACTCAAACATAACAAGCGATAACTCAACAAACTATTCTCATTTTTAGTCAAAAATAAAAAGTTGGTTTCCGAATAAACATAATTTGCTATCAATGTCGTATAAACAAATAAAAATGTCATCACCGCAACCATTATGTGTCCGAATTCACCAAAATCTATCGCCAAAGCATCGTGTAATAATTGCACTCCGGAAGATTGCTGAAAATTTGCTCCGCTTAATAAAATTACTACTGCACTGATTGTGCAAATAACAAAAGAATCTAACCACGTGCCAAAAACTTGCAATAATGCTTGATTTACCGGATGTTTATCGTTGGACATTGCCGCAGCACAAGGCATATTGCCAATTCCTAAATCGTTGCTAAATAAACCTCGTTTGAATCCTTGAATTATCGCAACGCCAACAAATCCAGAACTGAATTGTTGCAAACCAAAAGCACTCAAAAAGATATTTTCTAAAACCGTTAGAACGCCGTCAAAATTAATAACAATAAAATAAATTCCTATAAAAATATGCAAGCAAAACATCACGCTGAATAAAATTGTTAGCCATTTATTTATCAGTTGAATTCCTCCGAATAACATCAAAGCCGTCAGCGAAGTTAAAAGCAAAGCCAAAACATAAATTGGAATATCAAAAGCGTAATTCCAAGAAGTGCTAACCGTGTTGATTTGAATAAATAATGAAGCAATGCCGCAAAAAAGTATGGAAATAATGGCGACAAATTTTGCTAATTTTGGATTTTTTAAACCATACAAAATATAGTAAGCTGGGCCGCCAAAAAAATAATTTTTGTAATCTATATTTTTTTGTTTATACGCTTGAGCCAAAGTGTTTTCAATTAAGGCGATTGCGGCACCAAAAAAACTAATCACCCACATCCAAAAAATTGCACCGGCACCGCCAAGATGTAAAGCGATAGCAACTCCGGCGAGATTTCCGGAACCAACTCTGGCAGACATAGAAATTATAAACGCTTGAAATGGCGTGATTGCTCGGTTATTTGGTTCTGGTTTTGCCAAAATATTTTTTTTGGTAGCAATAAAAACTTCTTTGAATAATCTGAAAATGGCAAAGTTAGTTTTTATAGAAAAATAAATAGTAAAAAAGATTAAAGCGATTAAAATCAAATAACTCCACAAAAAGCTTTGAGTGGCGTTGATTATTGAATAAATATTACCAACAAAAGAATCAGTTTGTGAATGCATAACTTTCAATTATTTGTGATATTTTTTATGTTTTAATTTTCTTATTGTTTCCACGAGAATTCTAAAAAAATTTTTGGAAATCTCGTGGAAAATTGTTATTTATAGATTGAATTTTTTTATATTAAATTTTTTATATTAAATTTTTATATTAAATTTTTTTATTGTTCCGGTTTGACTTTTATATATTTTGATATATATAAACTTTGAATAATTATCAAAACAAACATACAAATTAAGCTACCAAACATTTTGAAATTTACCCACGTTTCGGTGCTGAATTCATAAGCAATATAAATATTCAAAAATCCCATAATTACAAAATAAAAACCCCAAAGATATAATAAATTTGTCCAGATTTTTTCTGGTAATTCTAATTGCTTTTGCATCATTAGTTTTATAGGATTTTTATTGAAAATTTTGCTAACCACCAAACTAATAGCAAACCCAAAATATAACAAAGTCGGCTTCCATTTTATGAAAGTATCATTTTGAAAAAATAGCGTTAGTCCGCCAAAAATTACTATCAAAAATAAACTCAACCATAACATAAAATCAACCGATTTTTTTTGAATAAACTTAATCCAAAAAATCTGCAAAAATGTAGCAATAATTACTACAACAGTTGCCAATAAAATGGCAGATTGTTCCGGTTTGATAGGGTTTTCATTTCCCAAAAAAGCAAAAATTATATTCAATAAATTTGTTGCAGATTCCGGATTAGTCTCGCCAAATTTGAAAGCTATAAAAAATAATATTATGGGAAATAAGTCAAACAAAAATTTCATTTTTTTTATTTTTTTTATTTTTTTATTTTTTTTATTTTTTTTATTTTTTTTATATTCATTAAATTTCCACGAGAAATCTAAAAAATTTTTTGGAAATCTCGTGGAAAACATTACATAAAGTAAATTATTTTGCTTATCTGCTTTTCACGGTTATAGGCAAACCAGCAACCAATAAATAAACGTGCGAACAAACTTTGGCAATTTGTTGATTTATATGTCCTAATTCATTAGTTAGTAATTTAGAAAAAGTCGTAGTAGGAATTGAACCCATTCCAACTTCATTACTAATAAAAATCAATTTGCCTTGCACGTCTGGAATTACATCAAAAAGTTGTTTGATTTCGTATTCAAAAGTTTTGCCTAATTTAATGCTGGAAGAATTTTCGGTGCAAAATTTATTATCTTCCATAATCAAATTTCTAATCCACATAAACAAGCAATCAACGATTAAACAGCAATCCGGACGCGAGTTGGCACGAATTGCGTCGGCAAGATGAACCGGAACATCAATACATTTCCAGTGTGCCGGACGGCTATTTTGGTGATGCGTGACGCGTTCATTGAGTTCTGCGTCCAAATCTTTGGCAGTCGCCAAATAAGTCACCGACAAACCACTACGCGCAGCAATATTTTCGGCGTAATCGCTTTTGCCAGAACGCACGCCGCCCAAAAGCAAAGTAATATTATTTGAATCACCTAACATCATAGTTCTCCTAAATAAAACAGTAAAACAAAGTGAAATTTATAAACTTGTAAATTTGTAAATTTGTAAATTTGTAAATAAAAAGCATTTTCCACGAAATTTTAAAAAATTTTTTCAGAAAAAATTTTTAATTTCTCGTGGAAAATTGTTATTTGTTATTTGTTATTTGTTATTTGTTATTTTTAAAAATTAGTAGCGATAATGTTCAGATTTATAAGGGCCATCAACATTCACGCCAATATAATCGGCTTGTTGCTGCGTTAATTTTGTCAGCGAAACATTCAAACGCGATAACTGCAAACGGGCAACTTTTTCGTCCAAATGTTTAGGCAAAATATACACGCCAAGCGGATATTGTTCGGTTTTGGTGAATAATTCAATTTGTGCCAACACTTGATTAGCAAAGCTGGAACTCATCACATACGAAGGATGTCCGGTGGCACAACCAAGATTTACTAATCTGCCTTTTGCCAAAATTATCAAACGTTTGCCATCCGGGAAAATAACGTGATCAACTTGCGGTTTGATTTCTTCCCAGCGGTGTTGATCATTTTCCAAAGAGGCAATATCAATTTCGCTATCAAAATGCCCGATATTACAGACGATGGCTTGATTTTTCATTTTTGCCATATGTTCGTAAGTGATGACGTGATAATTGCCGGTGCAAGTCACAAAAATATCGCCATACGGAGCGGCTTCTTCCATAGTCACCACGCGATAACCTTCCATCGCCGCCTGTAAAGCACAAATCGGATCAACTTCGGTGACCCAAACTTGAGCGGATAACGCACGTAACGCTTGAGCTGAACCTTTGCCGACATCGCCATAACCGCAAACGACGGCGATTTTTCCAGCCATCATAACATCAGTTGCCCGTTTGATTCCATCCACCAAAGATTCGCGACAACCATACAAATTATCAAATTTAGACTTGGTAACCGAATCATTCACGTTAATCGCAGGGAAGCGTAATTCTTGTTTAGCAAACATTTGATATAGACGATGCACGCCGGTTGTAGTTTCTTCGGTGACACCTTTGATATGTTTAATTCTTTCGGAGTAAAAATTTGGATCAGTTTTCAGTTTATTTTTGATAGCGTTGAATAAAGCGACTTCTTCTTCGCAAGTTGGATTGTCTAAAACGCTTGGATTTTTCTCGGCTTTTTCGCCCAAATGTAGCAATAAAGTTGCGTCGCCACCGTCGTCCAAAATCATATTGGAAAATTTATTCGGCTCATTCCAGTCAAAAATACGGTGCGTATAATCCCAGTATTCATCTAAACTTTCGCCCTTTTTGGCAAATACGGAAATTCCTTGTGCGGCAATGGCGGCGGCGGCGTGATCTTGCGTAGAAAAAATATTGCAAGAAGCCCAACGGACTTCGGCACCCAAAGCCACCAGAGTTTCAATCAGAACGGCGGTTTGGATAGTCATATGCAAAGATCCGGAAATTCTCGCTCCTTTGAGCGGTTGAGTTTTAGCGAATTCATCACGAATTGCCATCAAACCGGGCATTTCGGTTTCGGCGATGGAAATTTCTTTTTTGCCCCAGTCGGCAAGTTTCAAATCGGCAACGATAAAATCATTAGTCATAATAAAAAAATTGCTCCTAAAAAGTTAAAAAATGAAAATGAAAATGAACGTCGTTGTTTGATTAAAAAATTACGAGCCTGAAAAAAATAATCTATAAATATAAAAATAAAAACTATTTTTTCTGCAACGTTCCTCGCCAAAAATGTGCGATATTTTATAAAAAAATTCCACGAGATTTCCAAAAAAATTTTTAGATTTCTCGTGGAAAATTTGCTTTTACTGTTTCTTTTTACTATTAAATAAATTATCCATTTTTATAATACTCTCGCAGTTTGCTTCTATGTGATAAATTCCGGAATTTATACTATTATTATTTTGCAAACTGAAACTATTTACGCCGCGTAAAAAATAAAACAAAGTGCCGCCTAAATGTTGTTTTGGGTTATAGTTTGGCAGACGCCATTTTAATAATCTATGCAAAGCAAGTTGATATAAAGCTGCTTGAACATCATAACGATGCGAAAGTATTATTTTTTCGTAATTTGTTGCATTGTAGTCGGCAAAATTATCGCCTATATAATTAGATTTATAATCTAAAACATAATACTTATTTTCATAGCAAATTAACAAATCAATAAAACCTTTTAGTAAGCCATTTATTTTGGAAATTTTTAAACTTTCACGCGGAAAATTTTGCGGCAGGTGTTTAATAAAATCCATTGAATTTATAATATTAGTTAATTCATCAATTTTGATTTCATTAACCGGTAAAATGAATTCAATTTCGGTTCTTATACTTAATTGATTTTTAGAAATTTCTTCCAAAGAAGGCAAAGTAAAATTATTGCTTAATAATGGAGTTTGGCAGATAATTTTTAACCAACTAACAAAATTTTTATAGTTTTCATCATCAACAGAATTTATGTTTTTAAATAAAGTAATTCCGCTACTTTGTAATTTTTGCAATAAGTTAATTTCATTGAGAACTTTGTCAGTAGTTATAAAATTTTTATTTGCCAAAGTTTCTAACAAACTATGAATAAAAGTTCCTACTTTTGCACCTTTGGGAATATATTTTTGCACAAAAATATAAACATTTTGGAAAAGCATAAAATCAGAATCAGAACTTGCATTACTATTATAAAAGTTATAATAATTTTCAGCATTGCTATTTTTCTGCAATAATTCTTCTTTGAATTTATATAGCGAACTATCTTCTTCGGTAGTATTATTTGCGTTTATATTATTTTCATTAACATTAACATTAACATTAACATCAAAATCAAACTCATCAAAATAATTATTATTTTGACCGATTAAAGCCGAATAACTTGTTTGTCCCCAAAATTTTTTTCTTGCCGGATATTTTAATTCTTTGGCTTTTTTGAAATTTGTAGAATTATTATTGTTATTATTATTTTCATTATTTTCCAAAAAATTTTTATTATTTCTCGTGGAAATTCTATCAATTTTTTCGGTTTTATTTAATTTAGTTTTTCCGACTTTATCTTGTAAATTACTAATTATATTTTCCCAGTAATTTTCATCTTTACTAATATCATTTTCAGTATAAAAATCTGATAATAATTTATAAATAGCACTATTTTCTGAACTTTTATAATTTCCCACGAGAATCCATAAATTATTTTTGGCACGAGTTAATGCAACATATAATTTTCTTATATCTTCTTTAATGCGATTTTCTTTGATGATTTCTTTTATATCTTTATCATCTTTATTCCAACTACATTTTTTAACAAATTCATAGTTATTATTTTCTGTATTGTAATCATAATAAATAATCGGTAAATTGAAATTTTTTTCATCTTTTGCTATACATAAAAAAGGCAAAAAAACATAGTTATATTCCAAACCTTTTGATTTGTGTATAGTAATAATTTTTACTAAATTGCTATCATTTTCTAAACGAATAATTGACGCATCTTTGCCTTGTTGATTAACTGCTTCACTATTACTAATCGGCGAAAAAATAATGTCGCTATTATTGTTTTTATTTGCATCATAAAATTCGCCAAAATTATTATTACTATCGGCTTTTGCAGCCACAATGCAATTAGCAAAAAAGTTTAATAAAGCAACTTCTCCATAACACTCTTTGCTTTGAATTTGCAATAATTCTGCCAGATGCCGAATATTAGTTAAAATACGTTCACCACTTTCTTCGCTAATGGAATTATTATCAAAATTTATACTATTATTCTGTCGGTTTAAAAAGCGTTGCGGACAATTAAAATCTAACAATAATTTTTCAATAGTTGCTTGAATTCCTTGTTGTTGCAAATATAAAAAATATTGCTGAAAAATAGTAATTTTTTCTTCTAAAAAATTATTAGTTGTCTCGCTATCAAAATCAATTATATTTGTATATTGTTCAGCTAATAATGGAGTTGCTAATGCCAAACGTATATTTTTTACATCTGGGTTAATAATCGCTTGTAAGCATAAAAATAATTGATATGCTTCATCGGTTGCAAACACGGAACGTTTTTCAGATAAATATGCACTTGGAATATTCAATTTTTTTAATTGACGTTGTATTGCATTTGCTTCAGTTATATTATTTACTAAAACTGCACAATCAGTGGCTTTAATATTATTTTCTGCTAATAAATTATAGATTTTATTCGCACAATTTTCGGCGGCAGTTTTGATGAAATCATCTTTATTTAATTGTTCGTTGATATAACAAAACTCAACCGGAAAATTTGTATCACTATAATTTTTTTCGGATTCTTTTTTTGCATTTACTTGCACAAATTCTAACGGATTTTTATCATCTTTTTTGAATAAAAAAGCACCATTGTTTTTATGATTATTTTCATCAAAAAAAGTATTTATATTATCAATAATTTCTGCAGTTGAACGATAATTATTTTTCAGCGTATAATGATTTTCATTGCTAATATTGTGTTTGGCTTTCAAATACGCAAAAATATCGGCTCCGCGAAAAGAATAAATTGCTTGTTTTGGATCTCCGATAAGTATTAAAGCGGTTGGATTTTTTTCATCATTTTTTTCATCATTATTGTTATAAATAGTAGAAAAAATATCACATTGAACCGGATCTGTATCTTGGAATTCATCAATTAAAGCAACCGGATATTTTTGGCGTAAAATATCCGCAAGTTTTGGATTATTTTGACAAATATCTTTGCAATAAATAAGCAAATCATCAAAACTAATTTGCAGATTTCCGTCACGTTGTTTATATTGTTTCTGCCATTTTCTGATAGTATAAGCAGCGTGTTTGATTATAAAAATATGTAATTTTTTTAAGTTTTCTATATCAAATTTAACTTTACTTTTAAATTCTTCCGCTATTTCTTCTGCTTTTGGAATACCATTATTTTTTAATTTTTTTCCTCGTAGTAGTAAATCTTTATTTGTTAATTCAGCCAAAATATCAAAAATTTTATTAAGATCTTTTTCATTATAAGATTTACGCAAATTTTCAGTTATATTAAAACTATTTATATCATCAAGTTTTTTAATTGAATTTCTATTAAAATAAGCATTATATTTTCTAAAAACTTCATTTAAACCATTTAGCAATTCATCAAATGTATTATAAAAATTATTTATATCATCTTTAACTTTTGCTAATTCTACAAAAAAATCTTTTGTAGCAAAATCTTTGTCGCTGATTATTTCTTTTTCAAAAAACTCATCACTAATTTGAATTATGTCTAATATATGTTGTATTTTTCCGTATAAATCTACCGGATTTTTCCAAACATTATTAAATATAAAATCTAAAATATTTTTATCTTGCAAACTAACATAATAATTCCTCCAGTAATTATAAATAACATTAAATAATTGTTGTTTATTACTTGCTTCATCTAATAAATTTACTTCACCAAAACCATTTGAATATAAACTATATTCATCCAAGATTTTTTTGCACCAAGAATGTATTGTATAAATTGCTGCATTATCTATATTTTGAGACGCTAATCGCAAATATTTTGCACACTTTACTCGCAGTTCTTCGCTGTTATAATTTGTTATTAAATCTTGCAAAAAAACATCACCACTATTTTCTTGACTATCTAAAAAATAATCAGCGGTTTCTAACAAACGTTTTTGAATTCTACTTTTTAATTCTGATGTTGCCGCTTCGGTAAAAGTCACTACCAAAATATTTTCTGGCATCAAATTACGTTCCAAAACCAAACGCACATATAATGCCGCAATCGTCCAAGTTTTGCCGGTTCCGGCACTTGCTTCTATTAGTTGTTGGCTTTCAAACGGAAATGTCAAAATTTTTACTTCTTTAACTTTTTGAACTTCTTCAATTTTGCTCATATTTTTTGCCTTGCTCTTTTTTAATATTTATTTATTATTTATTATTTATAATTCGCTTGTAGGTTTGTAATTTGTAATATAATACAAAACTACTAAAAACTTTAAAATTAAATTTAAAATTAAACTTGAAATTAAAATTCAAAACTATAAAACCTTGATAAGGAATTATTCACAAAATGACTCAAATTGATTTTCGCAAAATTTATAACTTTTATCCTATAAAAATCAAAGAAGGCGACGAAAAATTGCCAACCGGCGGCGATGTTTATTACGAATGCCAAAAATGTAAAGGTTTGGTGTTATCGGTCTCGTTCATTCCTTCAAGCTGCAGATGTGGCAACATTTCCGCCAACAAGGGTAAAATAGAAGTCCAAGAACCGGATCAAGTTATTGCAATGACCGGCAAATTGAAATAAAAATTTAACAACATAGATTTTATCCACGAGATTTCCAAAAATTTTTTTAGATTTCTCGTGGAAAAATTTTTATTTTTATAAAAAAGAAAAACGTAAAAAATAAAAAAATATAAAAAAATGTTTATAGATTCGCATTGCCATCCGGATTTGTTGATGCAGCCCTCAGAAGACAATCCAACGCCGATAACTTTGGCGGAAATTCTGCAAAATATGCACGACAACAAAGTTTTCAAAGCACTTTGCATTGGCGTGAGTTTAGATAATATTCAGCAAGTTTTAGATTTGGCAAATCAAAATCCGCAATTTTTCGCTACGGTTGGCGTTCATCCGGAATATTCAAACGAACAAATCAAAATCCAACCAACCGTAGATAATATTTTGGAAATAATTCAAAATAATCCAAAAGTTATAGCAGTTGGTGAAATTGGTTTAGATTATCATTGGCATAAAGACAAACCTCAATGGCAAAAAGAGCGTTTTGCTTTACAAATTCAGGCGGCATTACAAGCCAAAAAGCCGGTGATTATTCATAGCCGTGACGCTTTTGATGATACTTTTGCAATTTTGAAATCGGAAAATGCATCCCAAGTTGGCGGCATAATTCATTGCTTTACAGGAAATATTGACGACGCCAAAACGGCTTTGGATCTTGGTTTTTACGTTTCATTTTCTGGAATTGTGACGTTTAAATCAGCCAAAGAAATTCAAGAAGCCGCCAAATATTGTCCAGCCGACCGAATTTTGATTGAAACTGATTCGCCGTTTTTAGCACCGGTGCCATTTCGTGGCAAGACAAATCAACCGGCTTATGTGCGTTATGTTGCTGAATTTTTGGCGACTTTACGCAAAACATCAGTGGAAAATATTTCGCAGATTACTTGCCAGAATTTTCATACTTTATTCCCAACCACCACCGCATAGGAGATTTTTTTATGGCTACAAATTTTGAACAATTATCAGAAAATTTATTTAAAACTTTGCAAAAACAATTAGATTTATTGTCCGAACGGGCACCGGATTTGGATGTAGATTTTCAAGACAATAATGTTTTGACTATCACATTTGAAGATGATTCGCAAATTGTGATAAACAAGCATCAGAGCAATCAGGAAATTTGGATAGCGGCGAAATCAGGCGGCTATCACTTTCACTGGAACGAGCAAAAAAATGATTGGTTAGATAATCGCAGTGAGGTCAATTTTGTAAATCGTTTGATTGCTTGTATAGAACAGCAAAGCGGAATGAAAAATCTCAAATTAGATTTGAAAATTTAAAAAGCATAAAAATAAAAAATAAAAAATAAAAAATAAAAAATAATAAACAAAATTCCACGAGATTTCTAAAAATTTTTATAGAATTCTCGTGGAAAATATTTTTTATGAAATTTTAGATTTTCATTTCTTTGTTGGTTTCTACCTGAATTAGATTTTCGTAGATTTCAACCGGCAAAATATTTCGTTGCCGACCCAACTTAATTTTTTGGGGGACGATTACTGATATTGTTGGATTTGCTTTGGTGCAAATCATCAAATCGCCGTTTTGCGAAAGAATATCGTTGATTTGCAGACCTTTCAACGCTTCAGCATTGATTTTAGAAATTTCTTCCAAAGTCAATTCTGTTGCGACTTCTGCGGTTTCCGGCTCGGAGATTTTTTCTGCTTTTACTTCAATTTCCGTTTGAATTTGCGTTTCTGCTTCTGCTACTTCTTCTGAATTTTCAGCCGAATTTTCATCCAAATTCAAACTTAAATTTTCGTTTTCGCTTTGATTTTCGTTTTGATTTTCGTTTTGATTTTCGTTTTGATTTTCGTTTTGATTTTCGTTTTGATTTTCCGCCGTATTTTCATCAGATTCCGCTTCAATCGCCAAAACAACTTCGTTATTTTCATTAGCCAACAAATTCGTAGATTTTTCTTCATTAAAAACCAAATTCAACGGAAAAGTTTGATTTTGCTGATTTTCAGCAGAATTATCGCAATTTTGCAATTCCAAAGATTCAACATCGCTGATAGAAACTTCTGTATTATTTGTTAAAGGTTCCAATTTGAAATCGGCTGAATCAACAAAAGCAATTTGATTTTGCTCTTGTTCGGGCTGAATATTTTCCACGAGATTTTCTGAAAAATTTTCGGCATTTCTCGTGGAAATTTTTTCAGTTTCTGCGTTTTCAGCATTTTCAGCATTTTCAACGCTTTCAACGCTTTCAACGCTTTCAACGTTTTCAACGTTTTCAATATTTTTTTCTTTGCTATTTCTACGACGCGAACGACGGCGACCAAAATTTTCCTCGTCGGAATTTTCTGCGTCATTGCTTTTTTTAGATTTGCGTTTAGATTTTGGCGTCTCCGCTTTTTCATTGCCTACATTTATATTTTCGCGGAACTGGCGAATTTGCCGCAAACTTTCCAAATCTTCGTCGCTGGGTTCTATGGAATTATAAATTTTGACTTCCTCGGCGTTTTCGGCAACAGCATTTTTTATATTTGCTTTTTGATTATTTTTTTCATTATTGTCATTGCCATCATCGTTCAGAGAAGTTGGGATCAGCGTTTCCGCAAACGGACTTGTATTGCTACGGAACCAAGACAAAATACGATTAAATAAATTTTTGTTATTGCGTTTATCCGCTTGATTTTGTCTATCAAAATCATCGCTGAAATTATTGCCATAATTTCGCATTTTGGGAGCCACGCTGGGAGCTTGTTGCATAGGCATCAAACTGACCGCCGGTTCATTACGATTATCTGAAATATCAACGGAGTTGGCAGAATTTTCGTTATGATTTGCAAGGTATAAATTTTCGTGCAAAGAACGTTTTTCTGGCGGTTCTTCCATTAACGTATAAGAAGGTTGGCGATGCTCTTCGTCTAAAAAATCATCAATGCGGTGCCGCGTGATTTTATGTAACGGCGTTTCCATATGAATATTTGGAATAATCAAAATATTTATACGTTGGCGGCGTTCTATTTTTTGGACTTCGTCACGTTTTTCGTTCAACAAAAATGTAGCGACATCAACCGGCAACTGCACTTGTAATAAACCATTATTAGAACGCATTGCCTCTTCGTCTAACATACGCAAAATATGCAACGCCGCCGATTCCGTAGAACGCACATAACCGGTGCCGGTGCAACGCGGACAAGGAATATATGTAGTTTCTGCTAACGCTGGACGCAATCTTTGTCGCGATAATTCCATCAAACCAAAACGCGAAATTTTTCCCATTTGCACACGAGCACGATCGTGACGCAAACCTTCGCGGAGTTTGTTTTCTACGTCACGCTGATTTTTGATATTTTCCATATCAATGAAATCAATTACCACTAAACCGCCCAAATCTCGTAGCCGTAATTGCCGCGTTATTTCTTCCGCCGCTTCCAAATTAGTTTTTACCGCAGTTTCTTCAATATCTGCTCCTTTGGTGGCTCGTCCGGAATTGACATCAATAGCAACTAACGCTTCGGTATGGTCAATAACAATGGCTCCGCCAGAAGGCAAATTAACTTGCCGAGAAAACGCTGTTTCAATTTGATGCTCAATCATAAAACGCGAAAACAACGGCACATCATCAGTATAACGTTTAATGCGATTAACATTTGGCGGCATAACCGTTCCCATAAAGGAACGTGCTTGTTGATAAATATCTTCGGTATCTACCAAAATTTCTTGGATATCTGGCTGAAAATAATCACGAATGGCTCGGATTACTAAACTGCCTTCAAGATAAATCAAAAACGTTCCGCTTTGCTGTTGAGCGGCGTTTTCTATGGCTGTCCAAAGTTGCAATAAATAATTGAAATCCCATTGCAATTCTTCTATTTGCCGACCGATTGCAGCGGTTCTACCGATCAAACTCATTCCGGGAGGAACCGGTAAGCGTTCAATTAAATCTTTTAATTCGTTGCGATCTTCGCCATCAATTCTTCGAGAAACTCCGCCACCGCGTGGATT
Organism: Dechloromonas aromatica (nom. nud.); assembly: GCA_004555545.1. Lineage (GTDB taxonomy): Bacteria > Pseudomonadota > Gammaproteobacteria > Burkholderiales > Rhodocyclaceae > SFHR01. The sequence continues at coordinate 33,839 of SFHR01000003.1, read as the reverse complement.
ATTTGGCATCAAAACCAAATAGCGACCAGCCAAAGAAATAAAAGTGGTCAAAGCTGCACCTTTATTGCCCCTTTCTTCTTTTTCTACTTGGACGATTACTTCTTGTCCTTCTTTTAAGGCGTCACTGATTTTGATTTTGTTAAAAGGAATTCCTTCTACGCCGGGCTGAAAATATGAACGGGCAACTTCTTTGAAAGGCAAAAAACCGTGTCTATCGGTTCCGTAATCAACAAAACACGCTTCTAATGATGGTTCAACGCGAGTAATCACGCCTTTATAAATATTGCTTTTGCGTTGTTCTTTGGTGGAGGATTCAATATCAAGGTCAATCAAACGTGCCCCATCAACAATGGCAACTCGTAACTCTTCGGCTTGAGTTGCGTTAAATAACATTCTTTTCATAATTTATTTTTGTTTTTAGTATTAAATATTTGTTTTTTAGTTTTTTAGTTTTTTAGTTTTTTATATTTCCGTCTTGTTTATGTTTATGTTTATGTTTATGTTTATTTTTATTTGATTTTTATTCTTTTATTCTGTCGTTGTTTATTCTTTTATTCTTTATTATTGTTGTTGTTATTTTTTTGAAATTTTGAATTTTAAATTAAAAATCTTAAAAATCAAAAAAAATTTATAAAATCTCGTGGAAAATTTTTTATGATTTCCTAACCTTATAAACAACGCATTAACGCATAAAACTTAAAAATCAAATCAGAAAGTCAAAAAAAATGCTAACTTTTGATGTTCTTATTATCGGTAGCGGTTTGGCAGGACAATCCGCCGCTTTACGCTTGGCAAAACAAAATCTCAAAATTGCCTTAATCTGCAAAAAAAGTTTGGAAACTTGTGCCTCCGCCAAAGCTCAAGGTGGAATCGCCGCCGTGTTAGATGACTCAGATTCCATAGAATCTCACATCAAAGATACGCTAATTGCCGGTGCAATGCTGAATGATGAAAAAGCCACTCGCTTCGTCGTAGAAAACGGCAAACGTGCTATTGAATGGCTTATTGATCAAGGCGTTCCATTCACCAAAACTAATGATGGCTATCATTTAACCCGCGAAGGCGGACATTCAGCAAGACGCATAATTCACGTCGCCGATGCTACTGGAAAAGCCGTGCAAGATATTTTGAACGCAAAAGTTAGATTAAATAAAAACATTGAAATTTTTGAATATCACACCGCCATAGATTTAATCACCAGCGAAAAATTAGGCGAAATTGACGACGGCACCAAATTAGACAATTCTTGTTTTGGTGCGTATGTATTTTCCGAACGTAGTGGAAAAACTTTGACCATTGCGGCTCGTTGGACAATTTTGGCAACCGGCGGTAGCGGTCAAGTTTATTTATATACCACCAGCCCAGAAACTTCCACCGGTGACGGCATTGCAATGGCTTATCGTGCGGGTTGTCGCATAGCAAATATGGAATTCATACAATTTCACCCAACTTGTTTATATCATCCACAAGGTGGCTCGTTTTTGATCTCGGAGGCAGTGCGTGGCGAAGGTGGTTTATTAAAACTTCCGGATGGAACTCGGTTTATGCCAAATCACGATGAACGTGCTGAACTCGCTCCACGTGATATTGTTGCCAGAGCTATTGACTTTGAAATGAAAAAACGTGGAATTCCTTGCGTTTATTTAGATATTTCACATAAAGGCGAGAAATTTATCAAAGAACATTTTCCAAATATTTACGCACATTGTTTGTCGGTTGGCATTGATATTTCTAAACAGCCGATTCCGGTAGTTCCGGCGGCTCACTATACTTGCGGCGGCGTGGTCAGTGATTTAAACGCCAGAACCGATGTCAAAAATTTATATGTTGCAGGAGAAGCATCTTGCACCGGTTTGCACGGAGCAAATCGTTTAGCAAGTAATTCGCTTTTGGAGTGCATAGTTTTTTCGGAGGCGGCAGCAAATGATATAACCAAGAATTTACAAAATGCAAGTGAAATTCCGGTTTTACGCACAGATTTATCTGAATGGGATGAAAGTCGCGTAACTGACGCTGATGAAGAAGTGGTGATTTCTCACAACTGGGATGAATTAAAACGCTTTATGTGGGATTATGTTGGCATTGTGCGGACAACCAAACGTTTATTACGAGCAAAACATAGAATCAATTTATTGCGTGATGAAATAGATGAGTTTTATAAATATTTCAAAGTGAATTTTAATTTGTTGGAATTGCGGAATTTAGTAGAAACGGCGGATTTAATTGTGCGTTCGGCATTACAACGCAAAGAAAGTCGCGGATTGCATTTCAGCAAAGATTTTCCAAATACCAACGCCAAAGGCAAACATACGGTTATTAGAAAATAAAAATATTTTTATTTTTATTTTTATTTTTAATATAAAAACAAAATTTCCACGAGAAATCTAAAAAAATTTTTGGAAAATCTCGTGGAAATTTGGTTTTATTCAAAATTATTCAAAATTATTCAAAATTATTTAAAACTAATCAAATTTGTTTCAATTTTTGTTATCGGCGTATGTTTGACCACATATTCGCGTAACGCTTCTATGTCTGTAGTTTCCAAAATTTTGATGGTTTTTGCTCGTTTAATCATTTCAAAACTATATTTTCCATCGGCAATATAACTATTCATTGCAACTTTATAATTTTCGGCAAGATTTATATTTTTCCATTTGCCATTTACTTTGATTTGAATATCACCGATTCTGTCAAAAGCAAAATTTTTGCGAGTTATTGAATATCTTAAATTTGCCGGTTGCAACATAGAACTATGGTCTTGGAAATTTTTCCCGCTACTCCGTGTTCTAATGCTTGTTTTATTTCATAACCACTTAACTCCTTGATTACAATTTTACCGCTAAATGGAAAAACGTTTAGCAAATCAAGTTCAGTTATATCTCCGATGGGAAAAGACATACGCGAATTTCCGGAATTATTTAGGGCAATTTGTGTGCCAAAATTTTTAGTTTTTTCCAAGCATTGCTAAACTAAGTAACAATGCTGATAAACATTCGGCTTAACGACATTCTTTTAAACCATCGTTCATAGAAATTGTATTGTTACCGATGATTTTAGCTTTTTGGAAAATCTCTTTGTTATAGAGCTCAAGAATTGCGTTGATGTTAGCATCTTGTTCGCCGGTTAATTTCATAGGATTTCCGTCAAAAGAACTGACAACGCCGTTATTATCAAATTTAACTTTGAGATAACCTAAATATTCGGTTCCGAACTTTGCCTGAACTACTAACACCGGCTCATTGCGTGGAGATTTTAATAGCAAAGGATAATCTGCTTCTGCTTGTTCATTACTATCTTTTCCGAGATAACTATGCGAATGTCCGCCAACAATTACGTCAATATCAGCAATATTTTTTGCTATATCAATATCTTTGTCTAAACCAAGATGGGTGATTAAAATAATTTTGTTTATATTTTGTTCTTTTAATAGTTTGATTTGCGTTTTTATAGCAGTTTTGTAATCCATAAAATTTAGGCAATCACAAGCCTGAGAAACATTTTTAGGATTGTCGTGACCAATTCCAATAATTCCGATTTTGTTACCATTAACATTTTGTATTAAAAACGGTTTGATGTGATCCATTTTTAAAGGACAACTCGCAGAAGTTTGCATATTGGTAAACAAAACCGGAGTTTTTAGTTCATTTATATAAGAATTTAAAAATTCACAACCGTTATCAAATTCGTGATTTCCTAGAGTCAAAGCAGTGAAATCCATTGCATTATCAAGTTTAATTATAGGTTCGTAGCCGAATAAGGAAAAATATAAAGTTCCTTGAAATCTATCACCTGCGTCAATAACAAGAGCATTTGGATATTTTTTTATAACCTTATTTATTCTAGCAAAACTACCTTTTACGGATTTATTGTCGTAATTTGCTTTACCATTTTCGTCCATTCCGGCAAGGTGAGAATGTGTATCGTTGATATGTAAAATTTCAATGGTTTGTTGCGTAGCACAAGCAGAAAGCATAACAACATAAACGGCAGAAATAAAAATATAAAAGAATAAGTTTCTCATTTTTATATTTTGACAAATTTCAAATAAAAATTTTTCCACGAGAAATCCCAAAAAATTTTTGGAAAATCTCGTGGAAATTTTTTTATTTTTATTTTTATTTTTGTTTTTGCTTATTTTTGATTATTTGTGTTTTGGTTTATTTTTACGTTTTTGATGTGCCGCATCGCAAAGTTTTTTGAGTTCTGCTTTTTGATCTGCTGTCAAAACGTCATAAATTTCTGCGTCTTGAGAAAATTCTGCAATTTTGATATCTGCTTTGGTGTTAGCAAGTTGTGTGTATAACGCTCTGGCTTTGGTTACATCAAAATTTTGAGACATTTTTAATTCGTCAATTTGTTGTTGAATTTCTATAACTTTTTGACGCGATTTATAAAAATTTGGCTCATTTTTATGGCGAATTTCAAAAATTTTATCGTTTTGTTCTGCCGACAAATTTAAAAATTGCAAAGCGTGATGTAATCCCATTCCTTGACGATGTGCTGCAAATCCACCCATTTGCGGATGAGCGAACATCGGAGCCATTGCCGGAGCTTGTGCTTGTGCGGAAGATGCAATAGCCAAAGATAAAGATAAAGCAGTAACGGAAAAGATTTTTTTAATCATAAAAATAAAACTCCTGATTTTTAAATTTTGAAAATTTTGAAAATTTTGAACGTTTTAAGGAAATTTGATTTTAATTAAATAAAAATAAAAAAATTCCACGAGATTTCTCAAAAAATTTTTGTGATTTCTCGTGGAAAAAATTTAATTAACTTTATTAAAAATTAAAGGAATTAAATATGAAAATATTGAAATATTTAAATATTGAAATATTGAAACATTGAAATGTTAAATTTTTACGCAAACAAATCAACTTTGTTGCCCAAGTTCGGCGGATTATTTGTTCCGCGTGGTTGATTCCCAAAACCTCCAGAGAAATTTCCATCATTTTTTTGTGAATTTTGGCTTTCTACGAGCGGTTTTGCTTGTGGTGCTTCTTGCAAAGATTGCATCGCTTGAATTGAGGCGTTGGAATTATTTGCATTTGGCATAAATCCACCAGCGATTTGAGTTGCCGAATTACTGATTGCTCCAAACATTATATTACTCCTTCCTTCAAAATAAAAGATAGCTTAAAAAAGAACGCTACTTTAAAAATTAAGAATTAAGAAATTATTAAAAGTTATAAAAATTATAAAAATTATAAAAGTTAAAAATTAAAAAATCTGAAAGAATAAAGTAAATCAACAAATTTTCTTTTTTTATTTTTTTATTTATATGTTAATACTCTAAATGAATTAAATCAATACGACGCATTAGTTTTTTGCAATTTGCGTCCTCGCCGCAATGACTTTTTTCCGAACCAACTGGATAACGCTGAATTTGCTGCCAATTTACGCCCATTTTCCGTAGTTTTTCGGCAACAAAATCAATTCGCTGTTGTGCCAACGCCAAATTATATGAACTGCTTCCTTCGTCGTCGGTATAGCCAACAATTTTGATAGCTTGTTTTGCATTACCTTTCAACCTAGTCACTTCTTTCATCAAAATTAGTTCTAATTGCGATTGATCTTTTGGCAAATAACTATAAGGTTCATAAAAAATGCTGGTTATATTTGAATTTTTCTTGGGCAATTCAGAAATCAAATTATTTGAATTTACGGCGTTTTGATTTTTATTTTGATTTTGATTTTGATTTTCCGGAACGTGACTACAAGCATTTAATAAAACCGCAGTAGCAATAGCAATAATAGTGGAAGTAAAAAATCTCTGCATAATTTACTCAAAAAATAAAAAGATTTAATTTTTTCATAGTAATTTGTTTATTTATAAAAATTTACATAAATTATAAAAATGAAATTTTTCCACGAGATTTTAAAAATAATTTTTGAAAAATTTTTATAAATTTTTTATAAATTCTCGTGGAAAAATGTTTATTTGTTTTTTTGCTTATTTTTTAAAAAGACACTGCACTTGCCAAATCTTCGGCACAAGAACGCACTAATTCTAAATTTTTGCCTTCCACCATAATTCTTAACAGCGGTTCGGTGCCGGATTTGCGTAATAAAATGCGTCCGTCGTCGCCTAATTTTTGGCTGATTTTTTGCTGCATTTGTTGCAAATTTTTATCTTGCAAATAATCGTAATTTTTATCGCTTGGCATTTTTTTATTTATCAAAATTTGCGGATACAACTTCAACGGAGCCATAAGTTGTTCCAGAGTTAAATTTTTTTCTATCATTGCCGACAAAACCTGCAAAGACGCAATAATTCCATCGCCACTGCTATGCAAATCCAACGTCAAAAGATGCCCAGAATTTTCGCCACCGTATAGCCAATTTTTTTCGCGTAATTTTTCAGCAACATAACGATCGCCAACATTTGCCCGTTCAAAGGCGATTCCCATTTGCAGGATTTTTTGTTCTAACGCCAGATTGCTCATCAAAGTTCCAACCACGCCCGGAATTTTCTCGTGCTGTCTGCGACTTTCTACAATCGCATAAAGCAAAAAATCGCCGTCATAAACTTTGCCTTTTTTATCTACCATTTGCACGCGATCAGCATCGCCATCCAAAGCGATTCCTAAATCGGCTTGATTTTGTAACACCGCAACTTGTAGCGTAGTCAGATTTGTTGCTCCACAATTTTCGTTGATATTCAAACCATTTGGTTTATCGGCAATGCTGATAACTTCGGCTCCCAACTCATGAAATACCGACGGAGCAATTTGATAAGCTGCACCATTTGCACAATCAACCACAATTTTTAGATTTCGCAAATTATTATTTTTATTGTTGATATTTTTTGGGCGAAACGTGCTTTTACAAAATTCTATATAACGCCCACGAGCGTCCGCCAAGCGTTGGGCTTTGCCGAGATTTTCACTTGCAACACAAAGCATATAATTTGCGTTGTTGAGAATTTCATTCAGTTTATTTTCAATTTGAGATTCCAACTGATTTGATAATTTGACGCCGTCAGAATTGAAAAACTTAATTCCGTTATCATAAAAAGGATTGTGTGATGCAGAAATCACAACTCCAACGTCCATCCGCAGAGTTCTGGTGAGATAAGCCACCGCCGGAGTGGGAACTGGGCCAACCAAATAAGAATCAATTCCAGCGGCGGAAAACCCGGCTTCCAACGCAGATTCCAACATATATCCAGAAATGCGAGTATCTTTGCCGATTAACACGCTCGGACGCCGTGAGCCACAATTTTGTTTGAAAACCCAGCCGGCAGCAAAACCTAACTTCATAACAAAATCAGCGGTGATAGGAAATTCTCCGACTTTTCCACGAATGCCATCGGTGCCAAAATATTTTTGTTTATTCATTTTTTTGCGTAAAAATAAAAATCAAATAAAAGTAAAAAGTAAAAAGTAAAAAATAAAAAAATTTTCCACGAGAATTCTAAAAAATTTTTTGAAAATCTCGTGGAAAATGTTTTATTTACGATTTATTTTTTATCTTATGAAATCTTTATTTACGGCTTTTTCCATAGCCGCTTCTTTGCTGATTAAACCTTTACGCATCAAACCAACCAAACATTGATCCAAAGTTTGCATTCCGTATTGCTGTCCAGTTTGGATTGCCGAATACATTTGTGCGACCTTGTTTTCGCGGATCAAATTACGAATCGCCGGCGTTCCGATCATAATTTCGTGAGCCGCAATTCGTCCGCTGCCGTCTTTGAGTTTCAACAAAGTTTGCGAAATCACCGCCTGTAAAGATTCCGAGAGCATCGCCCGAACCATATCTTTTTCTTCGGCTGGGAAAACATCCACAATACGGTCTATGGTTTTGGCTGCCGATGACGTATGCAAAGTTCCAAAAACTAAATGCCCGGTTTCGGCGGCGGTCATTGCCAAGCGGATAGTTTCTAAATCACGCATCTCACCGACCAAAATCACGTCCGGATCTTCCCGCAACGCAGAACGTAAAGCATTAGCAAATGATTTTGTTTGCAAACCAACTTCCCGCTGATTGATTAGCGATTTGTTTGATTTATGCACGAATTCTATTGGATCTTCAATGGTCAAAATGTGATATTGTCGGCTTTTGTTGATGTAATCAATCATAGCCGCCAAAGTTGTTGATTTACCAGAACCGGTCGGTCCAGTGACTAAAACAATGCCGCGAGGTTTGTCAGCAATTTCCGCAAAAATAGACGGACATTGAAGTTGATCTAAGGTCAAAATTTCCGTAGGAATTGTCCGGAAAACTGCGGCGGCTCCGCGACTTTGATTAAACGCATTAACCCGAAAACGCGATACGTTTGGAATTTCGTAGGAAAAATCGCATTCCAACTCGGATTCATAAAATTTGCGTTGATGGTCGTTCATAATGTCATAGACCATTGCGTGGACGTCTTTGTGTTCCAACGGCGGAAAATTGAGTTGTTTTACATCTCCGTGAACACGCATCATTGGTGCTAATCCGGCGGATAAATGCAAATCTGATGCTCCGCTTTGGACGCCAAATTTCAATAATTCTGTAATATCAATCGCTGCCATTTTGTAAGTTTCTTATTTTTATTTTTATAAAAATTTTCCACGAGATTTTCATAAAAATTTTTGGAAAATTCTTTGAAAATCTCGTGGAAAATTATGAATAGAAATTTGTTATTTCAATTTGACTTCTTTATACAACACGTGTTTTCTGGCTTTTGGATCATATTTCATAAATTCTAATTTGCCAGTGGTGGTGCGTTTATTTTTGCTGGTGGTATAAAAATGTCCGGTTCCTGCGGTAGATTCAAGTTTGATCTTATCGCGTCCGCCTTTACTTGCCATAATTATAATCCTTTCGTATTATTTATTTGTATTAAATTAAATTTTAAATTTTAAATTTCGCCTTTTGCACGTAAATCAGCCAAAACTGCGTCAATGCCTTTTTTGTCAATGATACGCAAACCGGCGGAAGAAACACGCAAACGCACGAAGCGATTTTCGCTTTCAACCCAAAAACGGCGATAATGCAAATTAGGCAAAAAACGGCGTTTGGTTTTGTTTTGAGCGTGAGAAACATTATTGCCAACTAATGGCGATTTTCCGGTGATTTGACAAACTCTTGCCATAGAACTTTCTCCAAAAATGTTATTAAAAATGTTATTAAAAATATTATTAAAAATATTATTAAAAATATTATTAAAAAGTATTATAAGAAAATGAGTGTTAAAAATTTAAACGGCGAATTTTACAATAAATTCATAGTAAAAGGAAAGAAATTTTTCCACGAGATTTCTAAAAACATTTTTGGAAATCTCGTGGAAATTTGTTTTAGTTAGTTTGCAAACAACGAATTATAAAAATTGATTTTTTCTTTGCTCTGATTTTCGTCAAAATCGTCAAAAACATCGCTGATAATCGCCAACATATCGGCTTGGCTTTGTTGCTTGATTTGCTCGGCGTTTTGCGTGGTTATTCCGCCGATCAAGCAAATCGGAATTTGTAGCGAATTTTTGGCTTGAATAATCGTATTCATCGGAACGATTTTGTTATTTGGCTTGGTCTGCGATTTGGCGACTGCTCCGAAAGCGACATAATCAACTCCCAGAGTTTCCGCACGGACGGCGGTTTGCAGAGAATCATAACAAGAAGCCCCGAGAATTTTGTCATTGCCAAGAATATTTCTGGCGAAAACTAACGATCCGTCGTCTTTTCCATAATGGACGCCGTCAGCATCACTACGTAAGCATAACAACAAACTATCATTGATAATTAGTTTGGTATTATATTTTTTGGTTATTTCGCGTAATACTTTGGAGCGATATAATTTTTTGGCGACGGAATTAGTTTTGTCACGATATTGCAATAAATTCACGCCGTGAGCCAAAATTTTTTCGCAGATAGAAAATAATAATTCGTCGGATTCAAGTTGCGGAGTTATTAAATATAAGCCGCTTAAAAAATCTTTCATACTTTTTATATATTTCGGTTAGGAATAAACTGGAAATTTTGTTGATTGTAATCGCTAATTTTATTGTTTCTAAACGCATTTTTTAGACATAATTCCGTGAAATTTAAGGCATTACTAACGGCATTTTTTAACGGAACTTGTTTAGCGACTTCGGCGGCAATTGCAGAAGATAAAGTGCAACCGGAACCGTGAAAACTTGCGTTAATTTTTTCCACGAGAAAATCAAAATTATTTTTGAAATTATCTATAAATAATTGATGTTTTATATGCGTTTGATTTTTGTTATTGTTATTACTAATGAAAAAATCGGTGCCGGTTAATAATATATTTTTGACATTATAACTAAATAATTTGTTGATACTTTTTTCAATGTTATTTTTATTATTTTGATTATTTTGATTATTTTGATTATTTTGATTACTTGGCAAATTTGCTAATGCAAATAATTCATTATAATTTGGAGTAATTAAAAAACATAAAGGCAACAAATTTTGAGTTAAATAATTTATAAATTCTGTTTGATTTTTTACTAAATTATTACCATTTCCGGAGATTAAAACTGGGTCAAAAATAACCGGAATATTATTATATTTTTGTAAAATTTTAACTATTACTTCAACATTTTCAATAGTATAAATAACGCCGATTTTTATAGCTTTGATATTATCAGCAAATTCATCCAAAATAGTTGCCGCTTGATAATAAACTGTATCGGCAGAAATTTCATTTACTTGCAAGACATTTGCACTATTTTGAATAGTATTTGCGGTGATAATACTAAACGGATGAACTTGTAATTTGAATAAAGTCAAAGCGTCGGCAGTTAAACCGGCACCGGAGGAAGAATCTAACGCAGAAAAAGTTAAAACACAAGGCGGAATTTTATTCATAAATTTTTTGCGAAATCTCGTGGAAAAAATTCAAAATACTAATAACAATTCAAATCATTTTCGTTATCAACTTCACCCCATTTTCCATTATATTCAAGTGCTTTTATTTTGAGTTTGTTTTCTAAAATTATGCGTTGCAAAGTTCCGGTCATATGCATATTATCACTTTCATTTTTTGGCAAATTACTACGCAAATTTTCAATATAATTCCAAGCGGTCGGCGTGAATTTTAATAAACCCATATATTGTCCTTGAATATCGTCAAAACTTTTTGGTTTATTACCGATTTCTAATAAATAATTTTGATTATCTAATTTGAAAGTTTCAGCATCATCTAACGGATTTTCAAAGCGTTTTTGCCAAATATTTAACCAATTTTTATCATAAGTTAAACTCAAATCACTATTATCATTTATTAACAATTCAACGGCTGATTTTTCGTAAAAAATATCGGAATAACTAACAATACAAATATTATCTTTAAGCCAAGATTTTGCACAGGATAAACTATAAACCATATTAGTTTGTTCCCAACGTTCGTTATGAAATTCATTGCATTTAAACAAATCACATTGTTGCTGAATTTTTTCGCGTTGATAACCGGAAATAATAGCGATATTTTCTGCGGAAATTCCAGCGTCCAAAATGCTTTCTAATTGATAATGTAATAATGCTTTATTATGTAATTTAACCAAACATTTTGGATTATCATCGGTTAAATTTTTCATTCTGGAACCGCGTCCGGCAGCCAAAATAATTGCTCTAATATTTTTCATTTTTATGCTTTTACTAAATATAAATTAAATACAAAATTTATACAAAATTTATACAAAATTTATACAAAATTTAAAAAACTAAATTGAAAACATTTTCCACGAGAATTTTATCAAAATTTTTGAGATTTTCCTCGCGTTCTGGATGCCACATAATACCAAAAATATTTTTATTTTTATGCTTGATCATTTCAATGCAATTATCGTTTTCTGATGTAGCAATAATATCAAAATTTTGCAAATTTTGAGCGTTTTGTTGGATCATAAATTTATGATAACTATTTACATTTTCCGTAAATTTTTGCGGATAACTAAAAATGGGACTAAACGAAATATTATGCCTTACTGCAATATGATTTTGTTGAGTTTCTACTAATGGAATTTTTTGCCAGTAAGCTAACATTTGCATTCCGCGACAAACTCCCAAAACGGGAATATTTTTGTTTGCTGCATAATCTAATAATTGCAATTCTATATTTTTGCGTTGGACGGCTACTTCATCGCTAATAGTATTTCCGCCAGATAATAAAATCCCATCCGGACTAATCGCATCAACCCAAGCATTTAGATTATCAACAAAATTTGGCAAAGGATATAACAAAATAGTTTGTTTATCGTTATTAAGACGATTAAAAAACGTAGTCCATAAAGTATCTAAATTATCGCGAATTTCATCATTTGGAGCGATTTTGTCAGTGCGTTGAGTGATAATAATTTTTTTATAAATCATAATGTTTTTCCTTATGTTTGTTATAAATATTTTCCACAAGATTTTAATTATTTTTTTTGATTTCTTTCAATATAAATAACTCCACTTTTTGCTATTAACTTAACATTTCCAAAAGTAATTTTTGGCATTGCATTTTTATTATCTACGCTGCTTTTTAATTGCCGTATAAATTCATTAAATTTATTTGCAGTCGGCATCAAAACGCTATCATTAAATAAGGTTTTTATTTTCCAAGTTAGCAAATTTTTTAAACGTGCTTCATTGAATAACTGCATCGATAATTTCCAACTCAAACTATTATTAGATAAAGCGACTTTGGCAAAATCTTCGGCGGCGAATTCATCTAATAATTGTAATGCTTCTGCGGCATTATTTGTTATTTTTAAAATACTATTTAAACTACCTTTGCCAAAACGATTTTCCAACGGCGTAATAATATTATGGCGAATATAATTTCTGGTGTAATTTTCCGTATCAAAATTACTTTCATCAGTAATCCATTGTAAATTATATTTTTTAGCAAAATTTACTATTTCTTTTTTATAAATTTTTAACAATGGACGACATAAGTAAATATTATTTTCAAAGTTTATCAAACGCAAATTATCCATTGCTTTCAAACCTTTCAAACCGCTACCACGCAACAATCGCATAAAAATAGTTTCTATTTGATCATTTGCGTGTTGAGCCGCAAATAAATAATGTATTTTTTCTTTTTTACAAATATCAATTATTGCTTTATAACGAGCATTTCTTGCGGCGTCTTCCAAACCTTTCTGCTTAATATTATTTTGATTTAATTGTATGCGTTTACCAAAAAATTTTATAGAAAACTCGTGGCAAATATTTTCACAAAATGCTAACCAACTATCAGCATTTTTGGAAATCCCGTGATGTATATAAATTGCAGATAAATTTATATTTTTGCCGTCCAGCAAATTATATTTTTTGATTAAATACAAACTATATAACAGCGTTACCGAATCAACGCCACCAGATAACGAAATCATCAAATTTATATTATTTGCATTATCATTTTTTTGGCAATACTTCAATATAAATTCAATGATTTCTGTTATGATTTTTTCTGAAAATAATTCAGACACTTTTCTTAAAACTAATTTTATTACTAATTTTATTACTAATTTTATTACTAAAAATTTTACTAAATTGCTTACTCAAAGAATTTTCCGTAAGCCATTATGCGGTCAAAGCGTTTTTTTATTAACTCTTGGCTATCAATTTTTGTGAGTTTTTGTAAATGTTCTAACAAACTTTGCTTTAAGTTTGCCGCCATTTCCGCGTGATTTCTATGTGCTCCGCCCATCGGTTCGGCAACAATATTGTCTATCAGTTGCAATTCGTATAATCGTTGTGCCGTAATTCCCATTGTTTCGGCGGCTTTATCGGCGTTGGCGGCGTCTTTCCATAAAATTGACGCACAACCTTCCGGCGAAATCACCGAATACGTGGAGTATTCCAACATTTGCACCACATCGCCGACCGCAATCGCCAACGCTCCGCCGGAACCGCCTTCGCCGATAACCGTTGCAATCAACGGCACTTTGAGCGTGGGCATTTCATATAAATTTCTGCCGATCGCCTCCGACTGACAGCGTTCTTCGGCGTCAATTCCCGGATAAGCACCCGGCGTATCAATAAAAGTGATAATCGGCAATTCAAATTTTTCCGCAAGTTTCATCAAACGTAACGCTTTGCGATAGCCCTCCGGACGCGGCATTCCAAAATTACGGAAAATTTTATCTTTGGTGGTTCTACCTTTTTGCTGACCAATCACAATCACCGAAAAATCGCCGATTTTAGCAATTCCGCCGATAATTGCGTGATCATCGGCAAAATGACGATCTCCGTGCAATTCTTCAAAATCGTCAAAAATCAAGCGAATATAATCCAAAGTATAAGGACGTTGCGGATGCCGAGCCACTTGTGAAATCTGCCAAGCGGTCAAATTTTTATAAGTTTGCTCAATCAAATCGTCGCATTTTTGCTGCAATTTTTTTATAGTCGCTGACAATTCATTTTCGTTATCGTTGATGTTTTGTAACTCATTGATTTTGTTTTGTAATTCTCCGATTGGGGCTTCAAAATCTAACAAAGTTATTGCATTATTTGGATTTTCTGCATTCATAAAATTTCCTTGATTAAAAAATGATGTTTTTGCGATTTTAATAAAAACAAATTAAAAACAAAATTTCCACGAGATTTCTAAAAATTTTTTTGAATTTCTCGTGGAAATTTTGTGAAAATTATAATAAGCAACATAAAAATTAAAAATTAAACATTAAACATTAAGTAAAGGAAAATTAAAAATTATGAATAATCAAAAATTTAATCGCATTTGGGCTGCTTATTTCAGCCCGACCGGAAATACTAAAAAAATTGTAACTCAAATTGCTACGACGCTTTCCAAAAAACTTGATGCAACTTTGTGCCGCCATAATTTCACGTTGCCGAAATCTCGCCATCAATATCCGGAATTCGCCGACGACGATTTAGTAATTTTCGGAACGCCGGTTTATGCTGGACGTGTGCCAAATTTATTTTTGCCTTATATCGCTTCAATTCCCGGAAATTCCGCTTTTGCCGTGCCGGTCGTCACTTACGGAGCAAGAGCTTTTGATGACGCTTTGATTGAACTCCGCGACACTTTAGAAAGCAATAAATTCAGAACCATCGCCGGAGCCGCTTTGGTCGGCGAACACGCATTTTCTCGCACTTTGGGAGCAAAGCGTCCAAATAAATTTGATATGAGCGAAGTTGATGAATTCACAGAAAATTTATATAACAAAATCATTAGCAAAAATATTTTGGCGGAAAATATAGAAAATCACCAAGCCGTCAAAGTTGATGGCGAATTTCCTTACCGAACTCATATGCGTCCAAAAAACGCAGCCGGAGAATTTATTAAATTTTTGACCATCAAACCGATAACCGACGAAAAATGCACGGATTGTAAAATTTGTGCCAAAGTTTGTCCAACCGGAGCAATTCCCTTAGATGCCGTGACAACTTGCACCGGCAAGTGTATAAAATGTAATGCTTGTGTCAAAAAATGTCCAGAAGATGCTAAACATTTTGTTGATGTTGATTATATTTTCCATAAAGAAGAATTAGAAGAACTTTATACCTACGCTCCACGAGAACCTAAATTTTTCTTATAACTTTGAAATGTTTTGTCTTAATATTTTTTGGATATTTTTATATTTAAAAAATCAAAATAATCAAAATTTTCCACGAGATTTCCAAAAAATTTTTTAGATTTCTCGTGGAAAAATAGTATTTATTAAAAATAAAAAAATAAAAAAATAAAAAAATAAAAAATAAAAAAATAAAAAATAAAAAAATAAAAAAATAAAAAAATAAAAAAATAAAAAATGAAAAAAATTTCTGCTTTAATTTTTGCGTTATGCCTTGCTCCATTTGGCAATAATTTTGCTGATGAACTCGGTTTTGACCCGCTAAACATAAGCAAAAACTTACCGGAAAAAATTTCGCCGACCAATATCAATTTGCAACGCAGTTTTTTGCAACAATCCAAAGAAATTAACGCAAATAACAACAAAAATAACAACAAAAATAACAATAATTTTGATTTTTGTAATAGCAATAACAACAATTTAAACAATTTAAAACTGCAAAATTTGGACGCTTTGGACGTTATTGACATAACTTTATGCAACAATCCAAAAACCAAAGAACTTTGGGCTACAACTTTATATCAAGCCACAAATGTTGGAGTTGCCAAAAGTGCTTATTTTCCTACGATTTCTGCCTCCATTGACGGCTCCAAATCGTATTCCAAACAACGCCAAACTCGCAACAGAGGCGAAAATCGTTCCGGACGCCTGAATTTTTCTTGGTTAGTTTATGATTTTGGCGGCCGAGAAGCCAAAATTGATCAAGCAAATTATTTATTACAAGCAGCAATTTATTCTCAAAATGCCACCGTGCAATCACTGATTTTGAATTCTTTGACCGCTTTTTATAATGTTAAAGCCAAACAAGCTTTAGTAATTTCCACCAAAGAAGCAGAATTAACCGCCGCCGAAAGTTTTAACGCAGCCAAAACTAAATACGAAGTCGGCGTGACAACTCCGGCGGACGTTTTACAAGCACAAACTGCACATTCGCAGTCCGTTTTGAATCATATTAAAGCAGTTGGCGATTTCAAAATTGCAATATCAAATTTGCTGAACGCAATGGGAATTCCATTGCCGGAAACTTCGGAAAGTTTGAATAATTTGATTTCTCCATTTGACGCAAAAAATTTACAACAAACTTACACGCATAAACAATTGCAAACTATCAAACAAGAAATTTCTACGGCTTTGGAAAATCGTCCGGATTTATTGGCATTAAAACAGCAAATAGAAGCGTCCAAAGAAAGTTTAAAAATCATCAAAACGCAATTTTTGCCGTCTATAAATTTGTCTGGAAACTATAACAAGCAATACAACAAAAGCAAAACCAACAGTAGCGAAATATATTACGACAGCGAAAAGGAAGTTTATGTTTATTCAAGTGGCAGCAATGTTCATTATTGGAGCAATTCAAATAGTTTGACGCTTTCTATAAGCATTCCGATTTTTAGCGGTTTCAGCACTTATTATCAACAAAAAGCCGCCGAGCAGCAAATTCAACAAAATATCGCTAAATATCAAACTTTGAAAAGTTCTATCAGCAACGATATTTGGGTTGCTTACGAAAATTTGCATACGGCATTTCAAAGCATTCGCACGACAAATGATTTGCTAACAAGTGCGAGAAAATCGCACGAAATGGCTTTGGGACGCTATAAATCTGGCGTTGGCACATTGATTGATGTTTTGAACGCTCAAAGTGCGTTGGCGAGTGCTAAACAACAAAAAATTCAAGCATTTTTAGATTGGCAAACCAGTAAAGCCAAAGTTGCTTATGCACTTGGGAATTTGGATTATACGATTTTGGAAAAATAACAAAATTCCACGATTCCACGAGAAATCTCAAAAAATTTTTAGAAAATCTCGTGGAAAATTTGGAAAATTTATAAGGATTTATAAAAATATGAAAATTTTAGAACGCAATGAATTATTAAATTATTTGGACGATTTTTTGCAAATCAAACAAAAAAATATCAAAGATTATTGTCCGAACGGGCTTCAAGTTGAAGGTAAAAATTTCATCAAAAAAATTATCGTCGGTGTGACGGCTTGTCAAGATTTGTTAAATTTGGCAGTTGCTCGGCGGGCGGACGCAATTTTAGTGCATCACGGATATTTCTGGAAAGGCGATAAACTGCAAATCACCGGCATTCAAAAAAAACGTCTGCAAACGTTATTAGTTAATGATGTCAATTTGATTGCGTATCATTTGCCTTTGGACGCTCACACGCAAGTTGGAAATAACGTGCAGTTAGCAAAAATCTTGGACTTGCAAATCTTGGACGCTTTTGGCGAATACGATCTTTGTTTGTTAGGAAAATTAAATAGCACAAATTCCACGAGAAATCTCAAAAATTTTATAAACGATATAAAAAATAAAATTCACCCAAATCCGATAATCGTCGGCGATTTCAATCATTTTAATTTTGATGATAACTTTGACGAAAAAATCGCTTGGTGTTCAGGAGCCGCTCAAGATTTCATAGAACTCGCTGCCGAACAAGGTGCCAAAATTTATATTTCCGGCGAAATCTCCGAACGCACAACTCATTTAGCAAAAGAATTAGGAATGATTTATATTGCTTGTGGGCATCACGCCACCGAACGCTGTGGAATTTTAGCGTTAGGCGAATATTTGCAAAATCATTTTCGCCAACAAAATTATGATTTGACTTGCGAATTTATAGACGTTGCAAATCCGATTTGAATTGTTTTGATTTGTTTTGATTTGTTTTGATTTGTTTTGATTTGATATTTTTCTAAAAATTTTTTTAAAATCTCGCGGAAAAGTTTTAAAAAATAACAAAAAATCAATCACAGAAAGCGAATTACAAATAATGTTGCAACAATTTTCTCACCCTATGAAGCACAAAGTGCAACGCATTTATTTTATCGGAATCGGCGGTTCTGGCATGAATGGAATTGCCGAAATTTTGTTTAATTTGGGTTATCAAATTGCCGGATCCGATATCAGCGAAAATGCAGCCGTGCAACACTTAAAAGCGTTAGGAATTCCAATTTTTAATTCGCATCATAGCAACAATATTTTGACTACGGCTGCCGATGTTGTGGTGGTTTCTACGGCAATCAAAGAAGATAATCCTGAATTACAAACCGCCAAAGAATTAAAAATCCCAGTTGTGCCACGCGCTCAAATGTTAGCCGAAATTATGCGTTTGCGTTGGGGAATTGCCATCGCTGGAACGCACGGCAAAACTACGACTACGAGTTTGGTGGCGAGTGTTCTGAGTGCCGCAAATTTAGCACCCGGATTTGTAATCGGCGGAAAACTCAACGCCGCCGGAGTTAATGCCCAAATAAACACAGATAAAAGCAAACCTAACGATTTTTTGGTGGTTGAAGCTGACGAATCTGATGCGTCATTTTTATTTTTATCGCCGATGCTGTCGGTGGTCACAAACATAGATGCTGACCATATGGACACTTATGAGCATAATTTTGATAAATTGAAATCGGCTTTTGTTGATTTTTTGCATAGATTGCCTTTTTATGGCGTTTGCGTTTTATGCGGTGAGGATCCAAATATTGCCGATATTTTGCCGAGAATCAATCGCAAGAAAATTTTATACGGCTTTGAAAAGCAGAAAAATGATATTTACGCCAAAAATATTCAAGCAAAAATCGGCGGTCAGATGGAATTTGATTGTTTCGGCTTTTATGAAGATAAACAAAAGCCGCTAAAAATTGTGCTGAACTTGGCTGGAAAGCATAATGTTTTAAATGCTTTGGCAGCGATTGCGGTGGCTTCTGAACTACAAATTCAAGATACAATTATTCAAAAAGCGTTGGCAGAATTCAAAGGTGTCGGCAGACGTTTTGAATCGTATGGCGAGATAAATATTCACAAAAATTTGCAAAATATCAAATTCACGCTGATTGATGATTACGGTCATCACCCCGTAGAAATGGCTGCCACGCTTTCCGCCGTGCGAGGTGCTTATCCAAATAATCGTTTAGTTTTGTTATTTCAACCGCACCGCTATACGCGAACTCGGGATTGCTTTGATGATTTTGTGCGAGTTTTGTCGTCGGTTGATGCTCTGATTTTGTCCCAAGTTTATGCCGCCGGTGAGCAAGAAATTATCGCTGCGAATTCGCATCAATTAGCCAGAAGTTTGCGTATTGCTTCTGGCGTAGAGCCGGTGGTCGTGGAAAGCGTTGATGAAATGATTCCAATTTTAGAAAACATTGTGCAAGACGGCGATATTGTTTTAACTATGGGAGCTGGAAATCAAAAATAACAAAAAATAAAAATTTAAAAAAATAAACAAAATGGAAAAAATTAAACGCACTGTATTTTTTGTCTCTGACGGAACTGCTTTGACCGTCGCCGCCTTGGGAAATAGTTTGCTATCGCAGTTTGAAAACGTTGAATTCACCGAAAAACGTATTCCGTTTTTAAATAATGAACGCAGTGCTTATGATGCAGTAGAAAAAATCAATCAACAAGCTCAAAAAGATGGCGTGCGTCCGTTGGTTTTTACCACGATAATTGACCAACATTTAGCCGAAATCGTGCATACAGCAAATGCATATTGTTTGCCATATTTTGAAACATTCTTGGCTCCGTTGGAAAAAGAATTAGGTGTTTCCTCTTTACATTTGGCTGGTCGTTCTCACGGAATGGATAACGATACGTATAAACGCAGAATTGACGGAATCAACTACACTTTGGCTCACGACGATGGCATTAGTTATAAAGATTTGGATAAAGCCGATGTAATTTTGATAGCGGTTTCGCGGTGCGGCAAAACGCCGACGTCTTTGTATTTGGCGATGCAGTTTGGTTTGAAAGTAGCAAATTTTCCGTTAGTTGAACAGGATTTGCAGCAAGAACGCTTATCCAGCAAATTGTTAGAGCATAGAGCCAAATTATTTGGTTTGACGATTTCTCCAGAGCGTTTATCACATATTCGTGAAGAGCGTCGTGCTGGTGGCGTTTATTCACACATAGACACGTGCCGCCGAGAAATTTTCGCCGCCGAAGATTTAATGGATAAATCTGGCATTGCGTATATAAATAGCAGCAAAAAATCCATAGAAGAAATTGCCGCCAAGATTATTCAAATCAAAAAAATTAAAATTTAAAAAAATATAAACATAAAAAACCAAATTTCCACGAGATTTCTATAAAATTTTTTGGAAATCTCGTGGAAAAGTTTTCAAAAATATAAAAATACAAAAAATTTAAAAAAATTTAAAAAAATATAAAAAACAAAAAAATAAAAATGTCTTTTGATTATCATAAAAAATTTGATGTTATCGTCGTCGGAGGCGGTCACGCCGGAACCGAAGCCGCTTTGGCTGCCGCTCGTGCCGGCGTGCAAACTTTATTGCTAACCCACGATCTAAACACGCTAGGCGAAATGAGTTGCAATCCGTCCATCGGAGGAATCGGTAAAGGGCATTTAGTCAAAGAAGTTGATGCACTCGGCGGAATTATGGCAACTGCTGCTGATTTTGCCGGAATTCAATTTAGAATTTTAAACTCCTCCAAAGGCCCAGCAGTTCGGGCAACTCGGGCACAAATTGATAGAGTTTTATACAAAAAATTTATCCGCCAAAGTTTAGAAAATCAGCAAAATTTATATTTATTTGCTCAACCTTGCAGCGATATTTTGTTAGATAAAACGCAACAAAAAATTATCGGCGTAAGCACAACATTAGGCATAAATTTTTATGCAAAATCCGTAGTTTTGACCGCCGGAACTTTTTTAAATGGCAAAATTCACGTCGGATTAAATCATAGTTTTGGCGGACGTATGGGAGCGGAAAGTTCAGTTTCGCTGGCGGAAAATCTAAAAAATTTGCAACTTCCGCAAGGACGCTTAAAAACAGGAACTCCGCCGCGTTTGGACGGTAAAACCATAGATTTTTCCGTTATGCAACGTCAAGACGGCGATACAAATCCGACTCCGATATTTTCATTTTTGGGAAACGCTGAACAACATCCGCCGCAAATGCCTTGTTGGATTACTACGACTAATCAGCAAACTCACCAAATTATTCGCGATGGTTTGTCTGAATCTCCGCTATTCACCGGCGTTATTGAAGGCGTTGGGCCGCGTTATTGTCCATCCATAGAAGACAAAATTCATCGCTTTGCCGATAAAAATCAGCACAATATTTTCTTAGAACCCGAAGGTTTAAATACGCACGAATATTATCCAAACGGCATTTCTACGAGTTTGTCATTTGCTACGCAGTT
This sequence comes from Dechloromonas aromatica (nom. nud.), assembly GCA_004555545.1. Taxonomy (GTDB): domain Bacteria; phylum Pseudomonadota; class Gammaproteobacteria; order Burkholderiales; family Rhodocyclaceae; genus SFHR01. The sequence goes on along the minus strand of SFHR01000003.1, from coordinate 12,135 downwards.
GCAGTTAGTTCATAGCATCAAAGGTTTAGAAAATTGTCATATTTTGCGTCCGGGCTATGCGATTGAATATGATTTTTACGATCCTCGTGCTTTGAAAACATCTTTGGAAAGCAAAATAATTTGCGGATTATTTTTTGCCGGACAACTCAATGGAACAACCGGTTACGAAGAAGCGGCGGCTCAAGGTTTGTTAGCCGGAGTTAATGCGGCGTTATTTGCTAAAAATTTAGAACCTTTGGAATTACAACGCCATCAAGCATATTTGGGCGTGATGGTTGATGATTTAATCAGCAAAGGCGTTTTGGATCCTTACCGAATGTTCACCAGCCGTGCCGAATATCGTCTGAATTTACGCGAAGATAACGCCGATATGCGTTTGACGGAAATCGGCAGAAAATTAGGCATTGTTGATGATAAACGTTGGCAATATTTTTGTGAAAAGCAAGAGCAAATCGCCAAGCAAATGGAATTTCTGAAAAGCACGTGGATTAACCCAAAAATAGCAGATACTCAAAAATGTGAGCAAATTTTAGGCAAATCTTTGGAACACGAATATAATTTGTTTGATATTTTGCGGCGTCCAAATGTGAAATATTGCGATTTGTTTGAGTTGTTTAATTCGTTTGATGATTCTGATTCTGATTCTGATTCTGCCAAAAAAAATAATCAAAATCTCGTGGAAAATCGTTCGGATTCGCCAAAAGTTATAGAGCAAGTGGAAATTTCCGCCAAATATTCCGGTTATATTGCTCGGCAAAATGAGGAAATCGCTAAAACGGCGATTTTTGCCGATAAAAAAATTCCGCCAAATTTTGATTACGATTCGGTCAAAGGTTTATCGGCGGAAGTTTTACAAAAACTCAAAGATCATCAACCGCAAGATTTGGCACAGGCGTCTCGGATTTCTGGCGTTACTCCGGCGGCGATTTCTTTGCTGTTAATTCATTTGAAAAAAATCAAAGCGTAAAAATAAAAATAAAAATAAATGGAAAATTCAAATTTTGATTTTCAAACGGCGTTAATTGACGGTTTGCAGCAATTAAATTTGCAAGATTTCATCAACGAGTCGCAAATTTTGCAGTTGGTGAATTTCAAAAATTTACTGCAAAAATGGAATAAGGTTTATAACTTGACCGCCATCAAAAATGAATTGCAAATTTTGACGCATCATTTTTTAGATTGTTTGGCGATAATTTCGCCGCTTCAAAATTTGGAAAATTCTGCAAAATTTTCATTACAAAATATTTTGGATGTTGGTTCTGGAGCTGGATTTCCCGGAATTATTTTGGCGATTTGCTTTCCGCAAAAAAATATTTTTCTCATTGACGGCGTTGATAAAAAATGTAGTTTTTTACGCCAAGTTTGCATAGAATTAAATCTGCAAAATACGCAGATTTTCCACGAGAAAGTGCCAAATTTTTTTGAAAATCATAAGGAAAAATTTAGCAATTTTTTTGATTTGATAATTTCTCGGGCGTTTGCCGATTCTGGCAAATTTGTGAAATTAACCAAGCAAGGAATTAAAGCAAATAGTGGAATTTTTGCCGCTATGAAAGCAAAACCAGAAGCATTTTTTTATCAAAATCAAAATCAAAATCAAAATCAAAATCAAAACCAAAATCTTGATTTTTTCCAAGAAATTGAATTTTCTATCCCCTTTTTGAATCAACAAAGAAGAATTTATTTTTTTAATTTCAAGTAAATAAATACAAATTAAATTAAATTAAATACAAAAAAACAATGAAAAATTTTGATTTCCAAACTTTACCGAATTCTGAAAAAATTTATGTGCAAGGTTCTCGCAAAGATTTGCAAGTGCCTATGCGTAAAATCTACCAAAGCGATACGCCATCATTTTTTGGTGCCGAAAAAAATCCGCCAATTTTTGTTTATGATTGCTCCGGCGTTTATTCAGATCCAAATGTAAAAACTAATATTTTGCACGGACTACCAAAAATTCGCCAAACTTGGATTAACGAACGTAACGATACTCAAATTTTGCCAAAGTTATCATCAAAATTTGGTCTGCAACGGCTCAATGATAAATCTTTGCAAGATATTTCTTTTTATCAGCAAAATAATTTGCAACCAAAGCCGCTCAAAGCTAAAGACGGCAAAAATGTTACGCAAATGCACTACGCACGGCAAGGAATTATCACGCCGGAAATGGAATTCGTGGCGATTCGCGAAAATCTCAACCGCCAAGAATACGTAAAATCTTTGCAAGAACAATCTCCAAAAATGGCAAAAGTTTTACTCCAACAGCATAAAGGCTATGCTTTTGGTGCAAAAATCGCCGATATTTCCAAAAATAATTCGCAAAATCTCGTGGAAAATTTTGCAGAAATAGAAATTACGCCAGAATTTGTCCGCCAAGAAATCGCCGCCGGACGGGCAATTATTCCCGCAAATATCAACCATCCGGAAGCTGAACCTATGATCATCGGCAGGAATTTTTTGACCAAAATCAACGCAAATATCGGCAATTCCGCTATAAGTTCCTCCATTGACGAAGAAGTTGAAAAAATGATTTGGTCTATCCGTTGGGGCGGCGATACGGTGATGGATTTATCAACCGGCAAAAATATACACGAAACTCGCGAGTGGATTATTCGTAATTCGCCGGTGCCGATTGGAACCGTGCCTATGTATCAAGCGTTGGAAAAAGTTGGCGGCATCGCCGAAGATCTAACTTGGGAAATCTTTAAAGATACGCTTATAGAACAAGCCGAGCAAGGAGTTGATTATTTCACCATTCACGCCGGAGTTTTGTTGCGTTATGTTCCGCTCACCGCCGAACGTCTAACCGGAATTGTCAGCCGCGGCGGTTCCATTATGGCGAAATGGTGTTTGGCACATCATCAGGAAAGTTTTTTATATACGCATTTTGAAGAAATCTGCGAAATTATGAAATCTTATGATGTTGCGTTCAGTTTGGGTGACGGTTTGCGTCCGGGATCTTTGTATGACGCAAATGATGAAGCTCAAATCAGCGAACTCAAAACGCTGGGAGAATTAACGCAAATCGCTTGGAAGCACGATATTCAAACAATGATTGAAGGACCCGGTCACGTGCCGATGCAACTGATCAAAGAAAATATGGATTTGCAGTTACAGCATTGTTATGAAGCACCGTTTTATACGCTCGGGCCGCTGGTGACTGATATTTCCCCCGGCTACGATCATTTTAGTTCAGCAATCGGAGCGGCTCAAATTGGCTGGTATGGAACGGCGATGCTTTGTTACGTCACGCCAAAAGAGCATTTGGGTTTGCCGGATAAAAATGATGTCAAAGAAGGCATAATCACTTATAAAATTGCGGCTCACGCTGCCGATTTGGCGAAAGGATTTCCGTCGGCACAGATTCGCGATAATGCTTTGTCAAAGGCGAGATATGAATTTCGCTGGGAAGATCAATTTAATTTGGGTTTAGACCCAGAACGTGCCAAAGATTTCCACGACGAAACTTTGCCAAAAGAATCGGCAAAAGTGGCTCATTTTTGTTCTATGTGTGGGCCAAAATTTTGTTCTATGAAAATAACGCAGGAAGTCAGAGATTTCACCGAAAATCAACGTCAAGCGGCTATGCAAGAAAAGTCAGTGGAATTCAAAAAAGATTTCAATGGCGAAATTTATAAAAAAGTTTAAAAAAAAAAGCAAAATAAAAACAAATTTCCACGAGATTTCCCAAAAATTTTTTGAGATTTCTCGTGGAAAATTGTTATTCATATTTTTATTGTTGCTTTGCTTTGATTTTTTCTAAATAACTTTCTATTTTTGCTGACATTTCCGACGTAAAAGGATATTGCCAACGATCTTTCAAAGTCGTGTAGTAATTCAATGCTTTTGCGTATTTATGTTGCCGAAGTGCTTCGTGCATACGCATAGTTCCGTAATAATAAACTACTAACTTTGATTCCGGAGTTATATTAGGACAATTTATCAAAGAATCCCAAACAGAAATATGTTCGTTCCAATTTTTTCCAAATAACTCCGTTAAATAAAGTTCTATGTTATTAGGAATATAATATTCTGTGTTGTTAAACTTTGTTTTAATTAAATCAAACGCAGAATATTTCCAGTATAAATTACTTGTTTTAGTATTTATTCCTTCATAAATGAAATCACCTTTTTTATGAAAGAAAAATATATCGGTATAAACTCCACTTTGCTTATTACGAACGGAAATATTTAAAATTTCTTTATTAAAATTTAATTGACTAATTGCTGGACAACTAAAATTTTTACTTGCAGAAATTATATTGATAATTCTAATTACGTCATCATTATTATTTACCAAAATTCCTATGTCCGTATCTTTATCATAATCCATCAACTTTCCATCGCGATATAAACCTAATAAAGTTCCGCCTTCTGGGAAAGGTTGTTCTCCGGCATCTTGCAAAATTTGTAATACTTCATTTACTTTATTTAAAAAAACTTCGGCGGGAAATTTATCATTTTTATTCTTTGTAGATAATTCAAAAATAGTTGGGTGATAAACCAAATTTAAAACAGCTTTTTCAAAGTATTTATAAAAATTTTCTATATCACCTAAATTATAAAAACACATTGATAATTGTTGCCAATCATTACTATCTTTTGCGTTTTGTAAAATGAAATTTATTAGTTGCTTTATAGTATTATTTTCGGCGAGATTTTCATCTTTGGTATTGTTAATCAAAAAATCTAAATAATAACGTTGATATTCTATGATTTGTGGGTAAGTTTTGGTTAAATATTCCAACAATGTTTTTAATTCATCAACGCAAGAAAATTCCACCAGCAAATTATGCAAATCTACAAAATCGCGGTGTTCAAAATAATATATATTATTTTGATAAACTTCCCATAATAAATCTTTGGCTTGTGGAGTTTGTCCTTTTTTTAAATGATAAATTCCTTTGGCAAATTTTGTTAAATTTGTATTATTTGCATTATTTGCATTATTTTCATTTTCATAAATATTATTAAAATCAAAATTACTAATCAACAAATTTACAAAATCACTATCATTAAAACGGCAACCTACTAAAAAGGAAAACCACATCAAATTACTATTATTTTTTGCAAAATTTATATTGTTAGTGATTTCCCTTTTATATTTATTAAATACATTTTTCCGCGTAGAAATTAAATGTATAGTTTGCGAAAATTTTTCCGGATAAACATCATTTAATTCACTGATTATTAAACTCAAATAATCATTATCATTATTGTTTGTTCGTTTGTTTGTTTGTTTGACATTATTTGATAATTTCATAAAAAATTCAATTTTTTTACTTTTTTACTTTTTTACTATTTTTTATATAAAAAGCCATTTTCTGCGACACTGATTTGTAATTTTTCAAAAATTTCTTGTTTGATTTCAAACGCTTTACCTTCTTCGGTCTGCAAAAATTCTTTGACCGCCGTCATCGGATTATTACCAACATCCCATGGACGATCCGGATAATAATTTTTTGGCATATTTTCTATCAGCGTATCAAAAACAACCAAATAACTATCATTGCTAACAAACTGCGAATATCCTTTTAATTCTTCCAAAACGTGCTCGTGAGTGTGCATAGAATCTAAACAAACCAACACTTTTTTATAACCGCCGGTAATTACAAAATCTTTGACTTGTGCAATCGTTAATTCGCTGATGCTGGAACCTTGCAACATCGTAATCATTTCCAAATTTTTATATAAAGGATGTTGCATAATGGCGTTTTTGTTATGCGGACGAATTTCAATATCAATTCCTAAAACGTGGCGTTTTGCTTTTTCATTTGGGAAGCATAAATTTAACAAAGCCAACATAGAAGCAGAAAAAATCAACGAGCCACCGTGAGCAATTCCGGTTTCTATAATCAAATCCGGTTTAGTTTCAAAAATAATTTCTTGCATTGCCACAATATCTGTTGGATATTGAATAATCGGTCTGCCAAGCCAAGTGAAATTATAGGAATATTTTTCGCTGACACTTTGCTGTAAAAATTTGGCGGCTAACGATTTGAAATATTTATTATTTTTATAACTTGCGATTCTATCTTTGCATTCTTGCTGAAAAGTTTCAATGGGATTCATTTTGATATTTTGTTAAGTTTAAAGTTAAATAATACAGATAAAATAAATAAAAATAAAAGTAAAAATAAAAGTAAAAATAAAAGTAAAAATAAAAGTAAAAATAAAAGTGAAAGTGAAAATATTTCAACAAAATTTCCACGAGATTTTCAAAAATTTTTTTGGATTTCTCGTGGAAAATATTAAATTTTGTTTAAATAAAAACTAACTTGGCAAATTTACGTTTTCCCACTTGCACGATAATTTCTTCTTTTACGTTTGTATTTTCTTTCGTAAAAGCAAAATTTTTATCGCTGACTTTTTCGCCGTTGATTTTGATTCCGCCACCATCTATCAGTTTTCTGGCCTCAGAAGTACTATTTACCAAAGCGATATTTTTCAAAACTTGGGTTAATAATGGCGTTTGATTTTCGTAATCAGCGAATTTTATTTCAAATTCGGCGATATTTTCTGGCAATGCACCTTGTTTAAAACGTAATTCAAAATCTTGCAGAGCTTTATCGGCGGCGGATTTTCCGTGAAATCTTTCTACAATTTCCAACGCCAACAAAACTTTGATATCGCGTGGATTTTTGCCTTTGCTGACATCAGTTTTGAATTTGGCAATTTCGCTGATACTTCTGAAAGATAACAAATCATAATAACGCCACATTAAATCATCGCTGACGGACATTACTTTACCGAAAATTTCATTTGGCGGCTCGTCAATGCCGATATAATTTTTTAGCGATTTTGACATTTTATTTACGCCGTCCAGACCTTCCAACAACGGCATAGTCAAAATACATTGCGGAGTTTGTCCGTAATCTTTTTGTAATTCACGTCCGACAAGTAAATTGAATTTTTGATCATTGCCGCCGAGTTCAATATCGGCGTTCAAAGCAACAGAGTCATAACCTTGACAAAGCGGATACATAAATTCGTGAATGGCAATCGGCAAATTATTTGCATAACGTTTAGCAAAATCATCGCGTTCCAAAATTCTGGCGACCGTGTAATGCGAGGCAAGTTTAATCATATCGGCGGCGGAAAATTTGCCAAACCAAGCAGAATTAAAAACAATTTGAGTTTTTTCCGGATCTAAGATTTTGAAAATTTGTTGTTGATAAGTTTTTGCATTTTCCAAAACTTGCTCTTCGGAAAGCGGCGGACGTGTTGCATTTTTACCACTTGGATCGCCGATTCTGCCGGTGAAATCGCCGATTAAAAATAAAACCTGATGCCCTAAATCTTGAAAATGTTTGAGCTTGTTGATTAAAACCGTATGTCCCAAATGCAAATCCGGAGCCGTTGGGTCAAAACCGGCTTTAATGCGTAACGGACGATTTAATTTTAATTTTTCTACCAATTCGCTTTCTACGATTAACTCACCGCAGCCACGTTTGATTTGCTGTAATTGTTCGTTGATTTCTATATTTATTTCTGCCATTTTTATATTTTTATGTTTTTATGTTTTTATGTTTTTTAATGCGTTTTTATTTTTATGTTTGTAAAAAAAATCCACGAGATTTTAAAAATTTTTTATGAAATCTCGTGGAAATTTGTTTTATTCATAAATTTTTGTTCCATCGCAAACTGCTTGGATGGCTTTTTGGCAAAGTTGTTCTAATTCAGTTTCTTTGTTATCTTCGTTTTGATTTCTATAAAAAATCACTTTTAACAACATAGGCAAACTCAAACCGCTGACGGCTTTGATTTTGATATTTTTTGCATTTTGATATTTTTGCAATAATTTTTGCGTGATATTGCTTGGCGTGGCACCAAATAAATCGGTCAAAATCAAAATTTGAGAACAATTATGTTTTTTGTGCATTAAGTTTATCAACGAAGAGGATAATTTCAAAACTTCGTCTGGATTATCTTCCGGAAACACGCCGAGTGAATTCAAATCTGCTGGACGTTTTCCTAAAATGTGGCTGACATTTTGAATTAACACTTCGCCAAAAGTGCTATGCGTGATTAACAAAATTCCGGTATTCATTTTTTTAGTTATTTGTTGTTTTATTGAATTTTCAAAAAATTTTCTTTAAAATCTGCAACTTTAAATTTTTTGGCAATTTTAATTTTAGAACATTAAATTTGCAGAAAAATTTAAACAACCTTAAATAAATTTAATAATTTTTAAACTTTTATTCATTCACATATAAGGAAAATATTTTCAAATATGCCAACCATTAACCAACTCGTTCGCAAACCACGAGTCGCTGAAAAAGCAAAAAATAAAGTTCCTGCTTTAGAAAGTTGTCCTCAAAAAAGAGGCGTTTGCACTCGCGTTTATACCACAACTCCGAAAAAACCTAACTCTGCGTTACGTAAAGTTTGCAAAGTGCGTTTGACTAACGGATTTGAAGTGATTTCGTATATCGGCGGAGAAGGTCACAATTTGCAAGAACACTCCGTAGTTTTATTACGTGGCGGTCGTGTAAAAGATTTGCCTGGTGTGCGTTATCACACGGTGCGTGGATCTTTGGATACTCAGGGTGTGAAAGATAGAAAACAAGCTCGTTCCAAATATGGAGCAAAACGTCCGAAAGCTGCTTAAACGCAAACTAAACAAAAATAGCATAACAAACAAAATTTAACTTTAATTTAACAAGAGAAGAAAATATATTTTTTTATTAAGTGGTTAGTAAGTGATTATTTGTTTAAATAATCAAAGAAAAAATTTTCAAAGAATTTCAGAAAATTTTCAAAAAATTTTCAAAAAATTTTCAAAGAATTTCAAAAAAATTTTTAAAAAACTCGTGGAAATTTTTTTCTAACTGAATAAATAATTTATTTTTTTATTTTCTTAGCAATTATTTTTTAACAATCTACAAAACATTAAATTAAATAAGGAATAAATTTATGCCACGTCGTCGTGAAGTTCCAAAACGCGATATTTTGCCCGATCCAAAATTCGGTAGCATCGCCGTTTCCAAATTTATGAACGCCATTATGCAAGATGGCAAAAAATCTGTCGCCGAACGCATCGTTTATGGTGCTTTTGATATAGTCGCCCAAAAAACCGGCAAAGAACCATTAGAAGTTTTTAATGCCGCTATGGATAATATCAAACCAATCGTAGAAGTTAAATCTCGTCGCGTTGGTGGAGCAAACTATCAAGTTCCAGTAGAAGTCCGCCCAGAACGCCAAATGGCTTTGGCTATGCGTTGGTTGCGTGAATTTTCTCGCAAACGCTCGGAAAAATCTATGGGTGAGCGTCTTGCCGCCGAAATGTTAGAAGCCGCCGAAAATCGTGGCGGTGCCGTCAAAAAACGTGATGAAGTGCATCGTATGGCAGAAGCTAATAAAGCATTCTCGCATTTCCGCTTTTAATTGAATATTTTCCACGAGAAATCAAAAATATTTTATATTTTTTCATTTTATAAATATTATGGCAAGAAAAACCCCTATTGAAAGATATCGTAATATCGGTATCTCCGCCCATATTGATGCCGGAAAAACTACCACAACCGAACGCATTTTATTTTATACCGGCGTAAATCACAAAATCGGTGAAGTCCACGACGGTGCCGCAACTATGGACTGGATGGAACAAGAGCAAGAACGCGGAATTACTATTACTTCTGCGGCTACAACCTGCTTCTGGAAAGGTATGGGAAATAATTTCCCAGAACATCGCTTCAATATCATTGACACCCCGGGACACGTTGATTTCACCGTTGAAGTTGAACGTTCTATGCGTGTTCTTGATGGTGCTTGTATGGTTTATTGTGCAGTTGGTGGAGTTCAACCGCAATCAGAAACTGTATGGAGACAAGCCGTAAAATATAAAGTTCCACGCTTGGCTTTTGTTAATAAAATGGATAGAAGTGGAGCAAACTTCTTCCGCGTTGTTGATCAAATGAAACAACGTTTGAAAGCATCTCCAGTTCCTATTGTTATCCCTATCGGAGCCGAAGATACTTTCAAAGGCGTAGTAGATTTAATCAAAATGAAAGCAATCATTTGGGATGAAGCATCTCAAGGGATGAAATTTGACTACACCGATATTCCAGCAGAACTCCAAGCCGACGCCGAAAAATGGCGTGGTGAAATGATTGAAGCTGCCGCTGAAGCATCAGAAGAATTGATGAACAAATATCTTGAAAACGGCGATTTAGACGAAAAAGATATTTTGGCAGGTTTGCGTCAAAGAACTTTGGCTTGTGAAATTCAACCAATGTTATGTGGAACCGCTTTTAAAAATAAAGGCGTTCAGCGTATGTTAGACGCTGTTGTTGAATTATTGCCTTCTCCTGTAGATATTCCTCCGGTTGAAGGCGAAAAAGAAAATGGCGAAAAAGATCATCGTAAAGCTGATGATAATGAAAAATTTGCTGCTTTAGCTTTCAAATTGATGACCGATCCGTTTGTCGGACAATTAACATTTATCCGTGTTTATTCCGGCGTTATGAATTCTGGCGATACGGTTTTGAATTCAGTGAAAAATAAAAAAGAACGTATCGGTCGGATTTTACAAATGCACGCCAACGAACGTCAAGAAATCAAAGAAGTTCGTGCTGGTGATATCGCCGCTTGTGTTGGTTTGAAAGAATGCACAACCGGAGAAACTTTATGTGATGTTTCCGCTCCGATTATTTTGGAACGTATGGAATTTCCGGATCCGGTTATTCACGTTGCGGTTGAGCCAAAAACCAAAGCTGACCAAGAAAAAATGGGTATCGCTTTGGGACGTTTAGCCGCAGAAGATCCTTCTTTCCGTGTTCGTTCTGATGAAGAATCCGGTCAAACAATCATCTCCGGAATGGGCGAATTGCATTTAGATATTATCGTGGATCGTATGCGTCGCGAATTTGGCGTAGATGCTACGGTTGGTGCGCCGCAAGTGGCTTACCGCGAATGTATCAAAAAATCCGTTGAACAAGAAGGCAAATTCGTTAAACAATCTGGCGGACGCGGTCAATATGGTCACGTTTGGCTCAAAATTGAACCTAACGAAACCGGCAAAGGTTATGAATTTGTTGATGCTATCAAAGGCGGAGTGGTTCCACGCGAATATATTCCTGCCGTTGATAAAGGTCTGCAAGATGCAATCACTTCTGGGGTGTTGGCTGGTTATCCGGTGGTGGATATCAAATTTACGTTGTTTGATGGTTCTTACCACGATGTTGACTCCAACGAAAACGCTTTCCGTATGGCTGCATCTATGGCGTTCAAGGAAGGTATGCGTAAAGCAAATCCAACTTTGTTAGAGCCAATGATGGCTGTTGAAGTAGAAACTCCGGAAGAATATATGGGCAACGTAATGGGTGATTTATCATCGCGTCGCGGCATAGTTCAGGGAATGGAAGATCAAGTCGGCGGAATTAAAGTAATCAAAGCCGAAGTTCCATTATCTGAAATGTTTGGATACGCAACTCAATTACGTTCTTTATCGCAAGGACGGGCGATTTATTCAATGGAATTCAAACATTACGCAGAAGCTCCGAAAAACGTTGCCGATGCAGTTATCAACAAAAAATAATTTTTAAAGAATTTATTTTTATAAATTTTTATAAAATACACGGCGAAATTTTTCCACGAGAATCTAAAAATTTTTTCTGAAATCTCGTGGAAAAAAGTCAAAATTAAAATTTAAAAATTTAAAAATTTAAAAATTTCAAAAATTTAACAAATACTTAAAACAAGGAAACTTTTACTATGGCAAAAGAAAAATTTGAACGAACCAAACCACACGTTAACGTTGGAACTATCGGTCACGTTGACCACGGCAAAACTACTTTAACTGCTGCTATCACCAGCGTTTTGGCTAAAAAATTCGGTGGTGCTGCAAAAAAATATGATGAGATTGACGCAGCTCCAGAAGAAAAAGCTCGTGGTATTACCATCAACACCGCTCACGTAGAATACGAAACTGAAACTCGTCACTATGCTCACGTGGATTGTCCGGGTCACGCTGACTATGTTAAAAATATGATCACCGGTGCTGCTCAAATGGACGGTGCAATTTTGGTTTGTTCTGCCGCTGATGGCCCTATGCCACAAACTCGCGAACACATTTTGTTAGCACGTCAAGTTGGCGTTCCATACATTATTGTTTATCTCAACAAATGTGATATG
>SFHR01000098.1 GCA_004555545.1 Dechloromonas aromatica (nom. nud.) | reverse complement strand
ATGTAAATTGTATTGAAGCAGACCACTTAATAACATTAACATTTCGCGGAGTTATTACCGATAGAGAGTATGTCAAAAGTTGCTTTGTCAAATTTTTACGATATTTGCGAATGGGCTTTGTTGTGAAAAATAGCGATGGTGCTAAGATTAGAAAAAGAAACGCAACAAAAAAAATCTTTGATTATATAGCCGTTTTGGAGCGTCATAAAAGCGGTGGTTATCACGTTCATATAGCAGTAAATGGTAGAAAGAATATTGATAAACTTCGAGACGCTTGGTATAAATCATTAGGTGGAAATGGTGATGATGCTGGTGAAAAAACAAAGGGGCAGATTAACATTACTCACATAAAATCTCGTAAAAAGAAAAATATTTCCAATACTATTTCTAACTATCTTTCTAAATATATAAGCAAAAGTATTGAATTAGATGAAATGAACGGCGAAGAAACTTTATTTAAGCGTCGTTTTTGGCGTTCCTACACTTGCGATAAAGGTGCTAACGAACCCAAAATACATTATCATTGTGTATATATAGATAAAGACAGCAAACACATTACTAACAATATGATTGTATATTTAAAAAACGCTTTGGCAGTATTAAATAAACATTACGAATATAAGTATTTGGAACATTTTCATTTGAAAGATTATGTCGCAAATATGAAAATGAAATCGTTTATTAAAAATGATAATAGCGAATACTTTTTAAATAGAGAAGAATTAGATAAAAAATGGGCTGAGTTCGCAGATGAAATTCCAATTTTATATGATTATATAGATTTGTCGCTTTATTAAAAGAAAATTAAAAAATGAAAGTCGTTCGACAGTAATTTTACCTTTTCTTTTTCGGCAGTGACAATTAAAGCCGACAAAATCTTTTACTAAATAAAACATTTAAGATTTTGTCGGCTAACGCCCTCCCCGCCCTACTCGTTCGGCTGTCTGGTGGGGGGGGCGTTGTTTTTTTTTGCCCCATTCCAATGTAATAAAACTAATCAAGAAAAAGGGCAAAAAAAAACGGGGGCTGTTATTTTTGTAAGTGATTTTTGAAAACCGAGTTTTCAGGTTTGTCTTAAAACATAAAATAACGAATAATTTATACATATATTTATTTATCAATGAGCAAAGCGACAAAAAACAGCCGCTCGTTGCGAACCCCTTCGCTACGGACGGCGGTTTTTGGAGCGTTGTGATGTGATGAATAATAAATGTAATTATAATTGTTCGGCAATAGCAGGGTGGGGGCAACGCCCCTAAACTTGTTAATGGGACACATTGGAATATTTTGGACATATTAGGCGTAATCGCTTATCAGTAGGGGCTTTTCATTATATAAATTTACGAAAAAATCTGCAAAAAACAAAAACACCACGCAAAAATTGACTTTTTTTTGGGTGGCGTTTATAATTCAATTACTTATCAAGTATTATTTAAATATTATGTTATCACAAAATAAATTTACTTGCTACAAAGATTTAGCAAATTCCGATTTAATATATTCCCCCTTTCCAAAATCTGCTTTCCATTTCTGGAAACTATTATATGGTATTAGTGATATACGCGAAATGCCACCCTGCACCAATGGAACTTTAAAAGTAATCTCTTATAGAAATTGGCACGATAGCCGTGTGTATTATAGTAATTATGAAAACTATCTTGAACGGCAAAAAAATGGCTTTTGTAAAGCAAAAAATAATAATGAGTTTAAATGGCAAAAAGAACTTAATCTATTGAAATTATGTATTAAAAAACCTACTTTTTCTTTTAATGGAAAAGATATAGAAATAACAAAAGAAAAAGATATTTATAACTACTTTGTTAGCGATGTTATTCCAGCAGCAGCAAAACATAACAAGCGGAAAAAAAGCGAAAAGAAAAAAGGTATAAAAATCCTCGTGGAATTTGATAAAGTAGCAAAAAAAGCGAAAAAAGATTTGCGATTATACAAAAAGAAATTAAAACAAGTTGAGCAAGATTTTAATAAAAAAAGAAATAGTGAAAATCTCCAGCGTTCATTGCGTAGAACAAAGCAAAGTATTAAGAAATATGTAAATTGTATTGAAGCAGACCACTTAATAACATTAACATTTCGCGGAGTTATTACCGATAGAGAGTATGTCAAAAGTTGCTTTGTCAAATTTTTAC
>SFHR01000048.1 GCA_004555545.1 Dechloromonas aromatica (nom. nud.) | reverse complement strand
GCGATATTCCGCTAATTTTTGCTCAAATTTTGCGTAGTCCATTGTTGAGTTTTATTTTTCCTTTTTTATATTTTTAAACTTTTTCCACGAGAAATCTCAAAAAATTTTTGGAAATTCTCGTGGAAAATTTGTTTTTTATTTTTATGTTTATTTTTATTTTATTAACCGCCAAAATTATCTAACAAGATATTTTCCGGCTCTACGCCCAAATCTGTCAGCATAGAAATCACCGCTTTGGTCATCATCGGAGGCCCACACATATAAAACTCACAATCTTCCGGAGCCGGGTGATCTTTCAAATAATGATCATATAAAACATTATGAATAAAGCCTGTCCAACCTTTCCAGTTATCTTCCGGAAGTGCATCCGACAACGCTAAATGCCAAGTAAAGTTCGGATTTTCTTCCTGTAATTTGTTGAATTCATCTACATAAAACGCTTCACGCAACGATCTTGCACCATACCAAAAGGAAATCTTGCGTTTGCTTTTTAGGCGTTTCAGTTGATCAAAAATATGCGAACGCATCGGAGCCATACCAGCACCACCGCCGATAAACACCATTTCGGCATCAGTATCTTTGGCAAAGAATTCTCCAAAAGGCCCATAAACTGTGATTTTATCACCAGGTTTCAAACTGAAAACATATGACGACATTTTGCCCGGAGGAATGCTCGGATCAGCTTTCGGAGGCGGAGTGGCAATCCGGATATTAAATTTTACGATGCCTTTTTCTTCCGGATAATTCGCCATAGAATACGCACGAATCACAGGTTCCGTGACTACCGATTTATAACGCCAAATATCAAATTTATTCCAATCTTCGCGATATTCCGGCTCAATATCAAAATTTTTATATTCAACAGTATGCGGCGGACATTCCAACTGAACATAACCACCAGCACGGAAATTTACGTGTTCGCCTTCGGGCAATTTGAGAGTTAATTCTTTAATGAAAGTTGCCACGTTGTGATTGCTCTGAACGGTGCATTCCCATTTTTTTACGCCAAAAACATCCGCCGGAACCGTGATTTGCATATCTTGTTTGACCGGCGTTTGACAAGCTAAACGCCAACCTTCTTGAGCTTGTTTTTTATTGAAATGTGCTTCTTCAGTTGGGAGCATATCGCCGCCGCCGGATTTGACTTGACATTTGCATTGACCGCAAGTTCCTCCGCCTCCACAAGCAGAAGATAGAAAAATTTGAGAATTTGCCAGAGTTTGGAGCAATTTGCCACCGCTTTCGACGCTGATAGTTTTTTCGCCGTTGAGCGTGATAGCAACATTTCCGCTATTAACCAAGAATTTTCGGGCGACCAAAATAATGCCGGAAAGCAATAAAACCATACCGGTGAACATTGCTACGGCGAGAATAATTTCATTGATATTTAAATTTTCCATAAAAAAATATAAATTATGTCTTTATTTTGTATTTTTTCCACGAGATTTTAAAAATTTTTTTTGAATTCTCGTGGAAAAGTTTTTTAAATTTTTATAACCCTAAAAGTTCAGCGAAACCAACGCAATTTTCTTGATATTTTTTCATATAGTTTATGGTTCGTTTTGCCCATTTTACGCGATAAAAATAAGGAGCCATAGCTTCGGAGTTTTCAAAATTTGGGAAATCTTGTTTTAAGCGGTCAATTATTTTGATTTCAAAGTCCATATACGTTTCAACTTTCTGGACGTTTTCATACCAAGCGATTTCTTTTTGCAGATAATCGTTGTCTTTGGGGCGATAACCAAATTTTACGCAGAGCGGATAAAGCATCAAATTCATAATTCGTAAATCATTTTGACTGAAAAACGTCCCTTGACCTTTTTTCAGATGAGAATTATCAAAACCTTTGATTTTGTTTTGACTTGCTCCGGCGTAAAGAAAATCTCCGAACGTTTCGCGTTCCAAACTTTGATGCCAAGTAGCATTTTTTACTCCTAGCCATTTCAATAAATTTATCAACGCCGTTTTTGGATTGTTTTTTATGTCTTCCAAGCGAATTGTCGCCGATTTTTGACAAGCACAACGCAAATATAATTCTTTGTCGTAAGCAAAATTTTCAAAAGACAGCGACATTTGATGCCAAGCGTTCAACAATCGCATTCCGCCGATTGCTAATAAATTTTCATTTTTTTGGGTTACTACATTTCCGGTTTGTAGCGGATTATTTTCTTTCATTGTAGATTTAAAATGTGATTCCATCATTTGCACTGGTTCACGTGAAATTTCCAAAAATTGCATTTGTGGAAATGCGGTCACCAAATATAGCCAATTTTCGGCATCACAATGTGTGTGATAATGATAAAAAATACAGGATTTTTCCGGCGGATTTCTATCCAAAGCAAATTCATAAGCGTAATGTAATAAGCGAAAAATCATCGGCAAAGAAATATTTTCTTTTGTAAAGTTTTGCAATGATAGAAACAAATATTGAAAAAATTTCAATTTATCTAATTTGAAAACTTCATCGCTATTTTTTCCCATTTTGGTCAAGCCCATAAAATACATGTGACCTTCTCCATATCCATAACCTATGAAAGGGCTCTTCAAAGAAGCATCAAACAATTCTGCATAATATTCACAAAAATTGATAATGAAATTTTCTTGCCAAGTTTTGCCAACATTTTCAGCGAGTAATTTTTGCATTGCTTGGTATTTTGGATTTAAAAATCCACGAAAAGGATGAGCCGGAAAAGTGCTAACTTGCGGATAGCCGTCCAAAAGCGATTGCAAAAAATGCGATCCAGAACGTCCGGTGGTAAAAAATGCGGTAATTGGTTTTTGACACTCAGATTTTTCTTTGCAAGAATATTGTAAATATGGAAATATTGAAATAATTTCGTTTTGGACTTTTTCTATAAGTCGTTTGGATTTTTTGGGAAAAAATTTTTGATTTCTCTTGGAATTTTGTTGATTTCTGCTTTCGCTTTTATTTTCTAAAATAGAAGTATGAGTGAGTGAGTTAGTGAGCAAATTCTGTGCCAAATATAACTCAATTTGTGCTTTTATTAACAATGCTGGAATAAATTCACTTTTTGCTGAAATCAACGCTGTTGCCCGAATTAACAATGCTTTTTCGTAATCAAAATTATCAGTATTTTGTGCATCTAACATTAACAATTTTGCTTCCAACATTGATAAGCCAATATTTTCAGGATTTTCTTGTATTGCATTTCGTAAATTTTGTCGTGCAGATTTTTCTACTGCAAATGGCAATTTTTGGAAAATATCACTTGCCAAATTCACAACATAATCTTGAAACGGAGAAATTTTCAAAATGAAAATCAAACAATCAATTGCTCCGGTAAAATTATTTGCCGCTACGCTTACTTGATGTAATTTGAGCCAAAGATCTACATTTTGCGGATTTTTCTGAACCGCCTGAAAATAAAAATCTTGAGCGGTTTTGTAATCAACTTTTTGTAAGGCATTTTCTGCTTGTTGTAATAAATTTTCTGTTTCCATAATGCCAAAATTTTATAAACAATTTTCCACGAGATTTTTATAAAAATTTTTGAAAAATTTTTTTTGAATTCTCGTGGAAAAGTTTTAATTTCTTTGAATTCTTATTTTTATTTCTTCCAAACTGACGCTGCTAACTTTATCCGGACAAAAATAATTTTCCGCCAACGCCGCGTGATAGCGATTCACCGGAACATTTTGAATCGGTTTCCAAAATAAAGTTTTCGGATTTTTCAATTTATCATCATTCCAGCGTGGCGGCTCTGCCGAAAAATTCCCGGTGGCATACAAAATCCATTCTTGAGTTTGACAACGAATTCCTTCAAAACTTAAATTCTTGCCGCCGTTTTTAGTTTGAATAAACAACACATAACGCACCACGCCGTCTTTATCTAAACGCAAAGCATCGTCGGCAAGATACAAATAAAATTTATTTTGCGTGGCACCGCTGACATTTTGCGTGAAATCTTTGAAAAATTCAGAATTTTCTAAATTTTCAAAATTGTTTTCAAAATTGTTTTCAAAATTTGGAAATTTTGGCAAATCTGGTTTTTTTATTTCTAAACGCAGAAATTGTTGTTGCTGCAATTTTCTATCTTCTTCATTGCTAAAAATAGAAAAATTTTTAGAAAAATCACGGCTATTTCCGGTGCCATCGCGTTCGTCAGCGTGAGCAAAATTTGCAGAAAATAAAAATAAAAACAATAATAAAAATAAAAAATCAAAAATTTTTGGAGATTTCTCGTGGAAAATTGACTGCGGTTTCATATAATAATTTGAATTTATAAATTTATAAAAAAAGTTTTAATTAAAATAGTTCAGTTTTTTTTACTTTGAATTAGCATATTTAGTATAAAGCATAAAGCATAAAGCATAAACAAAAATACAAAATACAAAAAAGGAATTTCTAAATGTATAGAGTTGTTACACGTTATAGAGACGGCGGCCCTCGCCCAGTTGTTGAACGCGGCCCTTGGCATACTGCAGAAGATGTTGTTAATTACTGGGCAGATTCATTACGTGCGATGGGTTACGTAGTGGAAATTGAAGACCAAGGCGTCGGCGGATCAAATTCGTCTGATAAGAAAAAAGCCAAAGATGATAATGCAGATTTGGCAGCCGCTTTGGCAAGTATGGCGTAAATTCGTAACAATCACAACAACAAAATTTTGATGCAATCAAAATCAAAATCAACAACATAAAAAACCATATAAAAGCCGTAACCAGCAGAAAAAACATTTTGCCGATAAATTTGCATTTGCTAACAATGAGCATTTTCAAAGTTTGCAAGGTTCGCAAAATTTGCAACATAATGAAGATTCTCGCAGATTACCGGCGATGTTGAATATTGCCGTAAAAGCAGCCGTTGCCGCCGGAAATTTAATCAATAAAGCCGCAAATCAGTTGCAATATATAGATTTGCAAATTGAAAAGAAAAATCAAAATGATTTTGTTACCATCGTTGATAAATTAGCCGAAAAAACTATCATTGACATAATTCGCAAATATTATCCAAGCCATAACAGAAAAATCAGAAAAAAATAATAATTCTGACGAAGCAGCGAATTATCAATGGATTATTGATCCGTTGGACGGAACTACTAATTTTATTCACGGCTTACCAAATTATGCGGTTTCCATTGCTATTCGCAAAGATGAAACGACGATTTTTGCGGTAGTTTTTGATCCGAATAATAACGAACTTTTCACGGCAACCAAAGGTGCAGGAGCATTTTTGAATAATCGCAGAATTCGCGTTGGCAAGGCAACTCATTTGAGCAGATCGTTAATCGGCACAGGCTTTCCGTATAGAGATTTTTCCAACTTGGAACAATATTTGAATATTTTCAGAAATCTTTGCAAAACTTCCGCCGGATTGCGTCGTCCCGGAGCGGCAACGTTAGATTTATGCAATGTTGCTTGTGGTCGCACAGATGGTTTTTTTGAATTCGGTCTGAAACCTTGGGATATCGCCGCCGGAAGCTTAATTGTCGCTGAAGCTGGTGGTTTGGTTGGCGATTTTTTCGGCAATGAAGATTATTTATTTAAAGGCGATATTATTGCGGCGAATCCGAAGATTTTCCACGAGTTAATTCAAATTATTTCTAAAAATATTTAAAAAAGGAGCAATGTTATGACAGATTGGTTAAATCAAGCAGAACCTCCAAAAATAAAAAAAATCACCGGCAAACGCAAAAGCAATTTGCCAGAAGGTTTGTGGCAAAAATGTCCAAATTGTGACGCCGTTTTATATAGCAGTGATTTGGAAAATAATCACCGAGTTTGTCCGCAGTGCGATTATCATTTGCGTTTGACCGCTCGGCAACGCATAAATTTGCTATTAGATAACGACGGAAACATCAGCGAAATCGCCAACAACGTTTTGCCCAAAGATAGTTTGAAATTCAAAGATTCCAAAAAATATGTAGATCGTCTGAACGCTGCCAAAAAAATCACCAAAGAAAGCGATTCTTTGGTAGTCGTCAAAGGAAATTTACAACAAAAGCCCGTAGTTTTATCCGTGTTTGAATTTGATTTTATGGGCGGTTCTATGGGATCAGTTTTGGGAGAACGCTTCGTGCGTGGAATTCATACCGCCGTAGCCGAAAAAATTCCGTTTATTTCCGTTACCGCATCCGGCGGTGCAAGAATGCAAGAAGGTTTATTTTCTTTAATGCAAATGGCGAAAACTTCGGCAGCTTTGAATTACTTGAATCAAGCAAAAATTCCGTTTATTTCCATTTTGACAGATCCAACTATGGGCGGAGTTTCAGCATCATTTGCATTTATCGGAGATTTTGTAATCGCCGAGCCGGGTGCTTTGATAGGATTTGCAGGCCCGCGCGTGATAGAGCAAACCGTGCGAGAAACATTGCCGAAAGGATTTCAACGCTCGGAATTTATTTTGGAAAAAGGAGCGGTAGATTTGATTTGCCATCGGCATCAACTGAAGGATAAAGTGGCAAAATTGCTGGACTTTTTGAAGTATTAAAAATACGCAAAAAAAAAATAAAAATAAAAATAAAAATAAAAATAAATAAAAAAATATTTTCCACGAGAAATCTCAAAAAATTTTTGGGAAATCTCGTGGAAAATGTTTTATCTAAACAAACTTTGCAAATAATTCACGCTCTGACCGAAATTTGATTGCTCTAACATTTTTTGCTGCAAGAATTTTTCCATTTGCGGATATAACTTCACCGCTTGATCTAACACTGGATCCGAGCCCGGCGTATAAGCGCCAACCGAAATCAAATCTCGCGAACGTTGATAACGCGAAAACATCACTTTAAATTTGCGGATGAAATCTAAATGCTCCGGCGTTATCAAATTCACCATCGCCCGCGAAATTGATTGCTCTATGTCTATCGCCGGATAATGCCCAGCGTCTGCCAACATACGATTTAAAACTATATGACCATCCAAAATCGCCCGAGCCGAATCCGCTATCGGATCTTGCTGATCATCACCTTCCGCCAAAACTGTGTAAAAAGCCGTGATTGAACCGCCTCCGACCGAACCATTTCCGGCACGTTCTACCAACGCCGGAAGTTTGGCAAATACAGATGGCGGATAACCACGCGTCGCCGGAGGTTCGCCAATTGCCAACGCAATTTCCCGTTGAGCCATCGCATAACGCGTCAGCGAATCCATAATCAACAAAACTTGTTTGCCTTGATCGCGGAAATATTCGGCGATTGTTGTGGCATAAGCGGCACCTGCCAATCGCATCAGAGGCCCGGTATCTGCCGGAGCCGCTACCACTACGGATCTGGCACGTCCTTCTTCGCCTAAAATTTGCTCAATGAATTCTTTTACTTCGCGACCACGTTCGCCTATCAAGCCGACTACGATAATTTCGGCTTCAGTATATCTCGCCATCATTCCTAACAGCACGGATTTCCCAACGCCGGATCCGGCAAATAAACCCATACGTTGTCCGCGTCCGACGGTTAATAAGGCGTTGATCGCTCGCACGCCGACATCTAATGGCTTTTCTATCGGAGCACGTTCCATTGGGTTAAATGGTTTGTTGAATAGCGAACGTGAATCTGATGTATTCAAAAAGCCCATTCCGTCTAATGGTCTGCCCATTCCATCAACCACGCGACCCAACAATTCTTCGCCGACCGGCAGTTGTTTTGATGAATTTGGCTGTAAGTTTTCGGTGTTATGTTTGCTGCCAAGTTTAAACGGTGAGGCTGGATTTTCAAAAGGTTCTACTTTGGATCCTGGTGCTAATCCGGAAACTTCTTCGGAAGGCATTAAATATAATTGATCGCCTTCAAAGCCGACCACTTCGGCTTCTACGGGATTGCCTTCTTCCGGATAAATCAAACAAGAACCACCCAGCGGAATTTTTAGACCTTTGGCTTCCATAACCAAGCCGTTAATTTTTGTCAGATGTCCGACAGACCAAAGCGGTTGAGAATCAGAAATCTGCAAACGTGCTTCGTCCAAATGTTCCTTCCAAAGCGAAATAAATGGATTTTGCGTTTGTGTTTCATTATTTTCCAAATCATTCACATTCATATTTATATTTCATTGCCAAAAATTTTTTGAGATTTCTCGTGGAAAATTTTTATTTTTATTTTTATTTTTTTTTACTTATTTTAAAGTTCCGCCAAAGTTTTTACCCATTGAATTTGTTTCGGCAGACAAACACTTTGCAAATCATAATTGTTTATGGCAAATTGCCGAGCATTTTCGCCTAAACGTTGGCGTTCTTGCGGATTATCTAACAAATGGCAAATTGTGTTTATCAAAGTTGTTTTATCAAAAAAATTTACCATTTTGCCGGTTTCGTTGTCTTTGATGACTTCTCGCAGCGGTTCCGTGTCTGAGGTAACAATGGCGGCTCCACAACTCATCGCTTCCAACAGCGACCACGATAGCACAAATGGATAAGTCAAATAAATATGCACCGAAGAAATTTGCAAAATGCCGATAAAATTTTGATAAGGAACGTTGCCTAAAAAATGCACGCGTTGCCAATTTTGATCGCTAATTTGCGGACGCACTTCGTTGATAAAAATATTTTTCCACGAGTTTTTGCCATATTTTTCTGGCGACGGTGCCGCTCCGTAACTAACTTTATCGCCACCGACAATCAAAATATGAGCGTTGGGACGCCGTTTCAGCAATTCCGGCAGACATCGCATAAAAATATGATAACCGCGAGAAGGTTCCAAATTACGATTTACAAAAGTTATGATTTCGTCAGATTTTTGCAGCGTTAAATTTTCGGAAAGTTTGATTTTTACGTTTGGATTTGGACGTAAAAAATTTGTATCAATGCCCTCGTGAATCACAGAAATTTTTTGCTGATATTCTTGCGGAAACGTGCTACGTTGCCAAAACGTCGGACAAATTCCCAAGTCGGCGTTATTATTTTGGAAAGTCAAAAAACTATGCAAATTTTTGAAATATAAACGGCAGCGTTCTTGCTCTATACTAAAATTTTGCGGATTTGAAAATTCGGCATCAAAATTATTTTCTGGGCCGTCGGCGTCATAAAAAAACTCACAATAAACGCCTAATTTTGCGTTGCTCCAAACCTGTTTTAGCAATAAACTTTCGCCCCAGCCGTAATGCGAAATAATGATATCGGGTTGATAATTTTGTTTATTTCTTAGATTCAAAGCGGCATTGAATAAACCTTCGGCACGAATAATTTTGCTTTCAAAATCAATCGCCCACGGATGAATATTCGGCGTAGAGCTGCGAGAAATATCATAAGGAATAATTTTTACGCCGTTCCAAATTCCCGCCGGAACGCCAGAAGTTTGACGCAACGGCATAGCCAAAACATCGCAACCGAGATTTACTAACGCCGGAGCCAAATGCTTAAACTGTCCGGGAAAATTTTGATGCACAAATAAAACTTTTAATTTTTTGCCGTTTTTATTTGTCAATTTATTCAATTTATTCAATTTATTCAATTTATTTTCTTTGCTTTTGCTTTTCATTTTTATGCTTATGCGTTTTTTTTATAAATCTATAAATTTTCCACGAGAACTCTCAAAAAATTTTTGAAAATTTTTATAAAAATCTCGTGGAAAATGTTTATTTTTATGTTTTTTATTTTTTAACGACTTTCCTTAATCATTCTGCCGTTATCAGATTGAAGCGGTCTGGCGTTGTTTTGATATAAAAAACTAAAACTCTTGATTTGTTCATCAGAAATCGTCTGCGGCGTTCTTAACACAACCCACTGCACATTTTCGGTGCAAGGCGGCGTCGTCAGCGAACCCATATAAGTTATATAACCAATATTTGTCGGCAACAAATGTTTTACGTTGATTTCCTTTTTTATCGGCTCATCAACAGATTTCATTGCACGATTGCGTTCTAACGGCATATTATTCCAAATTTGCTGAATTAGCATATTTTCGGCTCCTTTATTGAGTTGAATAGAAATTATTAACATTTCCCCGGTTATGCTTTGATGTTGCAACTGTACAGACATTTCTCCACGTTTGCCGTTAATCATTTCTTCGCCCGGAATACGAAATTCCAACGCTTTTAAATTCCAAGATTTGCCTTCGTAATATAAATTGCCACCGTTTTCTAATTCTGCACGAATTGTATAGCCGGTATCAACAATTTTGAACGGCGTAGATTGATAATTGAATTTAAGTTCTTCCAAATCGCCTTTGACACTGCCACGAATATCAATCGGTGACTGACGCAATCCGTTGCGGCAGATTTTGTATTCTGGTTTGATATCAGCCCAATGTGCCGGATTACTTGCTCCGTTATAACTCCAATCAACTTGTTTGGGAACAAATGGGCTGTTGGAATTAGTATTTTTGATTACATCAACGGTTGGAAGCAAAGGCAGATTTTCGTCAAATTTGTTATTTTTATTTTTTGCACTCGCAGTATTTTTGTTATTTTTACTTGCGTTTGCATTTGCGTTTTGCTTATTATTTTTAGCAATTTGCGTTTGCTTTTGCGTTTTATTTTGTTTGGCTAAATTTTTTTCTTTGGTTTCTTTGTTGTCTTTGGTTTCTTTGGTTTCTTTGGTTTCTCTTGCTAATTCTTTTTTAGATTTTTTTGTATTCTGTGAATTTTCCACGAGATTTTTATTATTTTTTCCAGCATTACTTTGATTATCTGTCTGCGTTGCTTTATTTTGATTAACAACCGCAGTCGGAGCAGTAATCGGCGAAGGATTATTATTAGAAATATCAGCCATTCTGCAAACTTGGCTCAACATTTTATCGTCCAAAGTTCCGCCACGCACGGGCAATTCGGCGGCATTTAAAATTTCTTCACGCAAAACGCTATTTTCATTGCGTCTATAAATTCTTTTGATGGTGCTTGCGGTGCGTTTTTCGCAATTATAACGCGTGACGGCTTCAATCATACGATATTCTTCGCCACTTTTTACGTCTTTGAGCGGTTTATAAAAAACCACGCGTCCGAGCGTTTCAATGTATCCGTCATTTTTATTTAGCGTGGATTTATCTAATTCTATGCGTTTGTTGCTTTCTGATGAAATGACTTGCCAAACGGCGGCATCAGCAGAATTTGTAGCAAAAATATTAAAATTTAATAAAGCAAAAATTGCACTACTGATTATGGTTTTTTTGGTCATTTTTGTTTTTCCTATATTTTTTATAATTCAAAAAATTTTTGGGAAATCTCGTGGAAATTTTTGAAAATCTTGCCTAAATTTTGTCTAAAAATAAAATTTATAAAGTTTATAAAATTTTATAAAAAATAAACATTAAATAATTAAACATAAGGAAAGATATTTAAAATATGGCTTTATTTCAAATTGCCGAACCCGGACAATCAGCAAAACCGCACGAATTTCGTTTGGCTGTCGGCATAGATTTGGGAACGACGCATTCTCTGGTTGCCACAATTCGTAACACTTTTGCTCAATGTATTTCCGTTGAAGGCAGCGATAACGATAAAAATTTTTTATTACCGTCAGTTGTATATTATGGAAAAAATAATGAAATAATTGTCGGCGAATCAGCCAAACAAATCGGCAAAAATGACGCCAAAAATACTATTTTTTCGGTTAAGCGTTTGATGGGAAAAAACTTAAACGACGTAAAAAATAACGAAAATTTTGCCGGTGATGAAAAAATCTTGAAAATCAAAACCAATCAAGGCGAAAAAACGCCGGTGGAAATTTCCGCAGAAATTCTGAAAATTCTGAAAAATCGTGCCGAAAATTTTCTCGCTGGAGATCTTGTTGGAGCAGTGATTACAGTTCCGGCATATTTTGACGACGCTCAACGTCAAGCCACCAAAGACGCCGCCAAACTCGCTGGAATCAATGTTTTACGGCTAATCAACGAACCAACTGCAGCGGCAATCGCTTACGGCTTGGATAATCAGTCGGAGGGAATTTTTGCTATTTATGATTTGGGTGGCGGAACTTTTGATATTTCTATTTTGAAACTAACTCGTGGCGTGTTTGAAGTTTTGGCAACCGGCGGAAATACTGAACTCGGCGGCGATGATTTTGATAAAAAAATTTACGATTATTTTGTAACGACAACAAATTTAAACGCCGACGAATTCAGCACAGAGCAACAACGCGAATTATTATTGCTTTGTAAAA
Organism: Dechloromonas aromatica (nom. nud.); assembly: GCA_004555545.1. Lineage (GTDB taxonomy): Bacteria > Pseudomonadota > Gammaproteobacteria > Burkholderiales > Rhodocyclaceae > SFHR01. The sequence goes on along the minus strand of SFHR01000048.1, from coordinate 4,657 downwards.
AAGCCAAAGAACAATTATTTTCATTTTCGCAACAAAATTCCACGAGAAATCAACAAATTTTTATAGATTTTTGCCAAAAATCAACAGAATTAACTTCGCAAATTTTTACGGAAATTTCTAAAGATTTAACGCAAAAAACTATAAACGTGGTCAAAAGAACTTTACGCGACGCCAAATTATCGCCGGACGAAATCAACGGAATCGTGATGGTTGGCGGTTCCACGCGTATGCAAAATGTCCAAGATGCGGTAGCAGAATTATTCGGTAAAACGCCGCTGACAAATTTAGATCCGGATAAAGTCGTGGCTCTCGGAGCGGCAATTCAAGCAGATATTTTGGTAGGAAATCGGCGTAACAATGAAAACGCCGACGACGACTTATTATTGTTGGATGTAATTCCGCTGTCGCTGGGAATTGAAACTTACGGCGGTTTGATAGAAAAAATCATCCCGAGAAATTCCACCATTCCGATTGCCAGAGCACAAGATTTCACCACTTTCAAAGACGGACAGACAGCGATGTCAATTCACGTCTTGCAAGGCGAACGCGAGTTGGTCAGCGATTGTCGGTCGTTGGCAAAATTTGAATTACGCAACATTCCGCCGATGAACGCCGGAGTCGCCAGAATTCGTGTGACTTTCCAAGTTGATGCCGATGGTTTGCTGTCGGTTTCGGCGAGAGAACAGATCAGCGGAATTGAAGCAAATATTTCTGTCAAGCCATCGTATGGTTTGTCCGAGCAAGAAATCGCCGAAATGTTGTCAGCGTCAATGAATAACGCCGTCAATGACGCACAAATTCGGGCGTTTCGTGAAATTTGCGTAGAAGCAAAACGTTTGATTGAAGCCACAGAATCGGCGTTGGCAGCAGACAAAAATTTATTGACCGCAAATGAAATCGCTGTGATTTCCGCAGATTTGGCAGATTTACAAAATCTAATAAACGCCGCAGAAAACATAGAAAACGCAGAAAATAACTTGCAAAGTGAAAAATTAAAAATTACAGCCGCCATTGATAAATTATCAAAATCTACGCAAGATTTTGCCGAAAAACGTATGAATCAGAGCATCAAAAACGCTTTGGAAGGCAAAAATATAGATAAAGTTTAAAAATCTTAAAAATCTTAAAAATCTTAAAAAGCAAAATAAAAGCAAATATTTTCCACGAGAAATCTCAAAAAATTTTTGGGAAATCTCGTGGAAAATTATTTTTTTAATATTTTTTTAATATTTTTTATTTTTAATGGCGAAAATGTCTATGTCCGGTAAATACCATTGCAATCTTGTGTTCATTTGCCGCTGCGATTACTTCGTCGTCGCGAACTGAACCGCCAGGTTGAATTACTGCACTAGCACCGAATTCTGCTAAAACATCCAAACCATCGCGGAATGGGAAAAACGCATCTGATGCAACAACAGAATTTTTCAATGACGAATTTGCTTCCGTTGCTTTAAACGCTGCAATTCTGGCGGAATCTACTCGGCTCATTTGTCCGGCTCCGATTCCCAAAGTCATTTGATCTCGGCAGAAAACAATCGCATTAGATTTAATAAATTTAGCAACTCGCATTGCAAAAATCATATCTTGCATTTCTTTTGGCGTTGGCTTTTTGATGCTAACAACCTTCAAAGTTGGCGAATTTTCTTCGACCATAAAGTCATCAGCACTTTGTAATAACAAACCGCCGCCGATCCGTTTCATTTCCATTTGTTTTTTAGGTTCGCCACCGCTAACCAACGGAACGATCAAAACGCGAATATTTGGTTTTTCGGCTAATAAGCGTTTGGCGTCTTCATTGACATAAGGAGCAATGATAACTTCTACAAAATGCTTTTTAGAAAACATTGTGCGAATTACTTCGGTATCTAAGGCTTGATTAAACGCCATAATTCCACCAAAAGCGGAAGTTGCATCAGTTTGGAAAGCTTTTTCATATGCTTCTAACTGATCTAAACCGGTTGCCACTCCACAAGGATTTGCGTGTTTAACAATCACACAAGCGTGAGTTTTACGTGGAAATGCTTTGACGCATTCCCAAGCGGCATCGGCATCAGCCAAGTTGTTATAAGAAAGTTCTTTACCTTGAACTTGTTGATAAGTTGCCAAAGATTCTCTTAATGGATTAGTTTCTTTATAAAACGCAGCTTTTTGGTGAGGATTTTCGCCATAACGCAGAGTTTGCACCAAATCAAAATTTTGATGTAATTTTCTAGGAAATGCTGATTTTTGTTCGGCTTTAATTGGCGTAGTGATGTCGTTTTTATAAATTTCGTCGTCCAACGAAGTAAAGAAGTTTGCGATTGCTGAATCATAACGAGCCGTGTGCACAAATGCTTTTTTGGACAAGTTATAGCGGGTTTTCAAACTAATCGCAGGGACTTTTTTGCCGTCTTTGTCGGTGACGGAAATTTTGTTTAATTCATCAACAATAGCCGAATAATCGGCAACATCGGTGACTATTACGGTGCCGTTATAATTTTTGGCAGCGGCTCTGACCATTGTTGGGCCACCGATGTCAATATTTTCTATGGCTTGTTCAAAAGTTAAATTTTGATTGTCGGCAGCGATAGTTTTTTCAAACGGATATAAATTAACACAAACGATATCAATGGTTGGAATTCTGAATTTTTCCAAAGATTGTAAATGTTCTGGAGAATCAACACGAGCCAAAATTCCGGCGTGAATTTTTGGATGTAAAGTTTTGACGCGTCCGTCTAACATTTCTGGGAAACCAGTGAATAAACCAACTTCCATAACTTTTACACCGTTTTGAGTTAGCAATTTTGCAGTGCCGCCGGTAGAAATGATTTTCACTCCTAATTTTTGTAGATTTTTGGCGAAATCAACCACTCCGGTTTTATCGGAAACTGATATTAAAGCGGTTTTGATGGGAAGATTTTCAATATTTTTTGGAGTTGCTGGTTTTGGTTCGGCTTTTTCAGCTTTTTCAGCTTTTTCAGCTTTTTTAGCATTTTCAGCTTTTGCAGATTTATCTGCTTTTTCTGCTTTTTCTGTTTTTTCTGTTTTTTCTGTTTTTTCTACTTTTTCAGATTTTGCAGCGATTTCAGGTTTTTTATCTGCTTTTTTTGCAGTTTCGGCAGTAGATTTTTCTTCTACTTTTTCTGCGGAATTTGGAGTATTAGATTTTTTTTCAGTCATTTTATTTTTGAGTTTGTTTATGATTGTTTATGGTTTTTATAGTTATTGTTGTAGTATTTTGTTTTTGTTTTTGTTTTTGTTTTTATTTGCAAAATACACGCAATTTTAAAAAATTTTCCACGAGATTTCTCAAAAAATTTTGGGAATTTCTCGTGGAAAATTGTTGTTTTAATTGTTTTTATGCTTTTTCTATATTTTCAAATTTGACTTCAACCGGCGTAGTTCTGCCAAAAATGCTGACCGAAACCGTAACGATACTTTTTTCGTAATTAACGTTTTCAACGGTGCCGGGAAAGTCATTGAAAGCACCTTCTTTGATGCGAATTGTTTCGCCGACTTCAAACTGAACTTTTGGACGTGGCTTACCTTCTTGCATTTGATTTAAGATTTTTTCTACTTCTTTTTGCGGAAGCGGAGTTGGTTTATTGCCAACGCCACCAACGAATCCGCTGACTTTGGGCAAACTTTTGACAAAATACCAAGTATTTTCGGTGAGTTCCATTTCTACCAAAACATAGCCGGGAAAAAATTTGAGTTCGGAAGTAGATTTTTTGCCGTTTTTGATTTCTTCTACTTTTTCCACCGGCACGAGAATTTCGCCGAATTTATCTTGCAAATTATGGCGGACAATTTGCTCTTTCAAGTTTCGCATAACGGTTTTTTCAAAGCCAGAATAAGCGTGGAGCACATACCATTTCATATTTGGATTTTTGGGAGTTTGCTGCTCGTTATCGTTATTTTCAAGATTATCAGTCATTTTGATTTGCTACTACTTTTGTGTTATTTGTTATGTTTATTCTTTATTCTTTATTCTTTATTCTTACGTTTGTTAAACTATTTTTTCCAACCCAAAATCAGGTCATACAAAATCCATTCTAAAGATTTATCGGTCAAATAAAGGAAAATCGCCATAATCAAGACAAAACCAAACACAACCATCGTAGTTTGAATAGTTTCTTTGCGAGTAGGCCAAACGACTTTTTTGGTTTCGGTGATTGCTTCTTTGACGAAGTTGGAAAAATCTTTTCCGGCATTCGTGGTGAATGCGGTCAAAGTAGCCAAAGCAATTCCGATTAAAACTGCTAATAATTTGAAAATTCCGTTAGTATCATCGGGCAATACACGGAACACAGCGATTCCAGCAATAAGAAAAATCGCAGCTACGACAAACTTAAATTTATCAGCCATAGTTATAAAACTTTGGGAATTTTAGATATTAAAAAAACTGAATTTTTACGTTCAGTTAGCATTAAAAAGTGGCAGGGGCAGAGGGAATCGAACCCCCAACCTTCGGTTTTGGAGACCGACGCTCTGCCAGTTGAGCTATACCCCTGCGGTTGTTTGGATTTACATTTTTCCACGAGAAATCTAAAAAATTTTTTGGAAATCTCGTGGAAACTTGTTTTAAATATTATTCAATGATTTTGCTGACAACACCAGCTCCGACGGTTCTTCCACCCTCGCGGATAGCAAAACGTAAGCCGTCTTCCATAGCAAT
>SFHR01000097.1 GCA_004555545.1 Dechloromonas aromatica (nom. nud.) | reverse complement strand
GGTTTCAGCAGCATTGGTGAATTTGAAAGTATCAGCAACGCCATCGTGCGAGGAACCAGATCCATCAGCAACATCCACACCAGTAGTGAGCATGAAAGTTCGCACTTTCAAAAATCATCATAAAAAATTATTATTTTTACTTAATTTTTACAACCCACCGAAACTATCGTGCCGATAATTTTGCATTCTCCGAATTTGTGCCAACATCAAAAAGTATGACAATGGCAACCACGCTATCGTTGCTAACACCGGCGAGATAAAATATTCCCAGCCCGGAAAAATTCCACCAGCTAAAATCTGCATTGATATTTGTAGCACTTGACAACCTACCAACAACGGCAAAATATGGATTGCTTGTTTGATATTTTGGAAACTCAAAACTCTACGCGACAAATAATTCGCACACCAGGCCAAAATCACATACGGCAAGGCGTGTTGTCCCAAGATGCTTCCGTCGGCAACGTCCATCAACAAACCTAAAATGAAGGCAGTTCCCAAACTGATAAAACGTGGCTGATAAACGCACCAAAAACATAGCACCAACGCCACCCAGTCCGGAATATATGGAATCGGAGAGCGTGGAATAAAATTCGCAATCAAAGCCAAAAACAAACTCAACAGAATGAACCAAGGATTTGTTGGCGGAGCGATTCTGGAGGAAGTTTCCAAACCATATAAATTTGAATTATTCATTATTCATTATTCAGTATTCAGTATTCTTTTTTTTTTGTATCTTTTTTGTATCTTTTATGCTTTTAAATTTTTCCACGAGATTTCCAAAAAATTTTTTAGATTTCTCGTGGAAATTTAGGAAATTTAAGCAATTTAAGAAATTTAGTTTTTATTTATTCATCATTGCGAAAAATTTGTCAAACAACGAATCTGCATCATGCGGACCTGGACTTGCTTCCGGATGTCCCTGAAATGAAAATGCAGGACAATCGGTTCGTTCAATTCCTTGAATGGAGCCGTCAAACAGAGATTTATGCGTGATTTTTAGATTTTCCGGCATAGAATTTTCATCAACCGCAAAACCGTGATTTTGTGAAGTTATCCAAACTTTTTTGCTTTGCAAATCCTGCACCGGATGATTTGCTCCGTGATGCCCAAATTTCATTTTGATAGTTTTGGCTCCGGAAGCCAATGCTAATAATTGATGCCCCAAACAGATGCCGAAAACTGGAATTTTTTTGTCCAAAAAAACTCTGATGGCTTTGATTGCGTAATCACAAGGTTCTGGATCTCCGGGCCCATTTGATAAAAATACGCCGTCTGGATTCATTTGTAAAACTGCTTCGGCGGGAGTTTTTGCCGGAACAACTGTTATATTTGCTCCGCGTTCGGCTAACATACGCAAAATATTATGCTTGATGCCAAAATCGTAAGCAACAATATTTTTGTTATTACTTTGATCTTTATTTTGATCTTTATTTTGATCTTTACTTTGTTTATCTTTATTTAACTTCCAAACGCCGTCATTACAATTCCACTGATAATTTTTTTCCGTAGAAACGACTTTGGCTAAATCCATTCCGGCTAATCCTGGAAATGCTTGAGCCATTGCTAATGCTTTTTTCTCGTCTATTTCTCCTGCCAAAATACAACCAGCTTGTGCACCTTTTTCGCGTAATAATTTGGTTAATTTGCGTGTATCAATTCCAGCGATTGCTACGACATTATTGCGTTTTAAATAGCTGCATAAATCTTCGCTACTTCGCCAGTTGGAATATAAATTTGGCAAGTCGTGAATAATCAAACCAGCGGCGTAATTTTTTGCAGATTCCATATCTTCGGAATTGCAGCCGGTATTGCCAATGTGCGGATAAGTTAGCATTACGATTTGCCGATAATAAGACGGATCGGTCATAATTTCTTGATATCCGGTCATTGCCGTATTGAAAACCACTTCGCCGCTGGTGATGCCGTGAGAGCCGATTGCATAACCGTGAAAAATGCTGCCGTCAGCGAGAACTAAAATTGCCGGAGCGTTAGAATTTTTTCTAATGTTTATCATCTTTGTATTTAGTTATTTGTTTTTGTTATAAAAATTGTTATTTTCGGTATTATTTTCGGTGTTATTTTTGATGTTATTTTATAATTTATAAGTTATAAAAATTTTTCCACGAGAAATCTAAAAAATTTTTTGAAAAATCTCGTGGAAAAAAATATCAAACGGAGATAATTATTTTTTAATTTCATAATTTCATAATTTCATAATTTCATAAATATTTTTTTATTTTTTTTTAAATTTTTGTTCATATGAAAAAATATTTAAAACTATCACATATTTTATTTTTTACTTTGGCAATTTGTCTTACTTTTTGGGCGATTGTCGCAATTCCATCAATTCAAGCAA
>SFHR01000096.1 GCA_004555545.1 Dechloromonas aromatica (nom. nud.) | reverse complement strand
CAGTTGGTGCTAAATATTTATATGATAAATTATTTAACGATAATTAAATAAAATTTTTCCACGAGATTTCTAAAAAAATTTTTAGTTTTCTCGTGGAATTTTTATTATTTAATAAGTTTAATAAGTTTAATAAGTTTAATAAGCAACTAATTTAACCGGAAAAATATTTAGTTTTTTTAATAAATTCAAATCATTAGTTTCTTTGACTTGATTTATTAAATTTAAACAAGTTTGCGTATTTAACTCATTTTCATCAAATATTATTTTATTTGGGATTTCTTTTGCGGTTTCTAATACTTTTTTATTCCACTTTATAATTTCAGGTTCTATTTCACTGAAATAATATTTTATATTATTATCTACATTGTTAAATATATATGGCAAACACGCCAACGCATCAATATAATAATTATCTTTGATTAAATCATCTATGATTTCTGTTGCATAATTGTTATATTGTTCGCTATCTAATTTAAACAACACGAATTTAATAAGTGCTTTTGGTAAATTATCGCCGACAGTTTTTTTATTTTCTATATTATTTAATATGTTTAAAATTTGCTCAATAATAGATTGTTTATCAGTTGCTTTTCGCAAAGCTACGGCAAACAAACCTAATTCAGCATAAAGGTTAATTTTATTTTCTTTGTTATCTAAAATTTGGGTTTCTTTATATAAATTTTCAGCCTCTTCTAATTCATTATTTAACAATTTTGCGTTAGCCAAATAACAAATATTTCTGCCTTCAATATTATCATCGCCAAAAATCTTTTTTTGCTCGTTTATAGAGTTTTCAAAATATTTTATAGCTTCATTATAATTACCGCTTCTCAAAGCTATTTCACCTAAACGTCCATATGTTTTATATATATCATCATTTCCGTCTGCTTCTTGGAAATTTAAGTATTCATTAGCAAAATTTTTAGCAGTTTTCCAAAAGCCCAAATCGTTAAATATATTTGCAAAACCTCGCAATAATTTTTTATTTTCATTGCTTATAATTTCCTTTGTATATTCTTTTGTATATAGGTGTAAAGCCCAAACAAAATCGCCGTTATAATACATTTTTTTCCCAATAGCACTAAGATAACCACTAATATCTTGAGTTTCGGGTATTCCATTTAAAATTTCGGTGATTTTTATACAATTATTATTATATTCACTTGTTGCTTTACTTGCATCTTTATGCAAACTAATTTCGTCTAAATGCAAAGATGCTTCTCCTAATATTACAGTATTTAAAATCAACGGAATTTTTAATTTATCTAAATTGTTTTCCGCAAATTTATTACTTATTTTTTCTATCAAATTAGTATAATTTTCAAAACTTATATCACGGGATTTTCTTAATTCTACTAATTCTTTTAACATAAAATAAGTAGTATTAAAAATAAATTCTTGAGGTTTGCTTTTATCTGTAAAAACTAATTTGCGATCAAATAAAACTTCTGAAATATTACTACTAAAATTTGTGATATATTTGAAATTTGACCCGCTAACTAATTGCAATTTATTCATTATCAAAGCATAATGAATTCCTTGCCAAATATTTTCAATAAATTGTTTTTTGCCTAATTTTGTCAAGCGTTTTTCTAACTTTGTTTTTACTTCCATAAAATCTATCAATTCAGTTTTTTCTAAATAGATTAAATTTAGATTGATTGCCCATTGTGCTACAATTAAATCTTTTGCAGTCGGCATATAGATTTTTTTATCTTTTAATATTACATTAAAAGGTTTGCCAATTTTTGGAAAAACTTCAGCCGAAGATTGTTCTAAAATATCAAAGCCAAAATTTTTAGTAATTTCTAAAATTGTTGCAAAAATATCTTTATCTTTAAAAATATTTTCAGTATTATTGATATTTGCGTCAAAGTTTTCCAAATCTTTACTTACTTTGACAACTAATTTTGGTTGGGCAGTTTTTAATATAATATATTGCGAATTATTTTTTAATAAATAGTTGGTATCTAATGAAAGTTTTAAATTAAAAACAAAATCACTCATAATGAAAATTCCTTCCTTGTATGTTTAAAAAATTAAAATTAGTTATTAGTTATTAGTTATTAGTTATTAGTTATTAGTAATATCGTTAATATCATTGATATTCCAAAAATGAATATTATTTCCTGAATATTATTTCCAATAGGTTTTGGTATTTTTATAGTTGTATTAGCTTTGTCGTTATAAGCACAAAGCATTAAACTACATACTAAATCTGCTAATGCTTCTAATTGGTCTCCATAATTAAGGCAAACAAAATTAACTGTTGATTTTAATTTTTTATCGCTTTCTTCGATTTTACTAAAACTTCTGTATTACATTTTGTTTTAACATTTAATTTATTAAATTCCTTGATAGTATCATCAAAAGCAGTTTTAAGTCCATTTTCACTAACACGATTGCCACCGGTTATATTACCTCCGGCTCTTTGTTCTCCTGATTCTGATATTCTAATATATTTTGCATCAATTTCTTGTCCTGAATTTATTATAGATGGACTATTTACACTTTCACTACGCAAACCAGGAAAAGCAATAATTGTTGCATTATCGCCCAAAAAAGGAGCAATTAAACCCAACATTTTTCCATATAGCCCAAAAAAGGAGCAATTAAACCCAACATTTTTCCATATAATGAACCAAGTATATATGCAGCATCATTACTATTAGTAAAATTTTGCATAATATCAGCGGCTTTTTTGGAATAAATTCCAATACTAATTAAATTTTTTTGTTGAATTAACCATTTAAAAGTTTCGCCAAGAGTATATAACGGAGTAAATTCTGGCGAATTAGAAATATTATCTAAATCATATTTGCCAGTAATATTATGTTTCTTTAAATACTCCCAAACATCTTTAACGTGATGTTGAGTATTATTTTTATCCAAACCTTCAATACGATTACTTAAACGTTCTGAAATAGTTTTGCCAAGTAATTGTTCTTGCAAAGCTTCTTGCAAATCTTTTTGACGTGCCAAAATCATAGCGGCGCCGTGAAAATTTTTTGCATCAGAATTATTTTCATTAAATTTTCCGGTTTCATCACCGACAGCGATCCAAATATTATTAGTATTCATATTATTCAATGTATTTATAAATAAGAAATAAAAAATAAAAAAAAATAAAAAATTTGTGGGTTAGGTTAATAAAAGTTTGTATTATACAATAATACTATAAACGAAATTCCCACGAGAAATTTAAAAAAATTTTTGGAAAACTCGTGGGAAAAATTTTTACAAAAAATAAAAAAAATTCTTGACAAAAAATTTTTTTTAGATATAATTCGCAAACTTGAAAACGAAAATCGGATAGAAGTCCAAAAAATTGTTTGGAAGAAATTTGAAAATCGTTGGAAGTTCTGTAACAATCAGGGATTAGATACATTTGGAAAAGGCAAATCGCCAACAAGACGAACCGACGGGGGTTTAGGATGATTTTTGTAACTTTTCGGGAGTATTTTTTGGGAAAAAAACTGAGTTTCGTTGAAATGGCAATTTTTGCCCTGTATGGACGGGGGATTCCAAGAGTGCCCTCGGAAAGTCTGCCCGCTGAAAGGGCTATTTTGGACTTTC
>SFHR01000047.1 GCA_004555545.1 Dechloromonas aromatica (nom. nud.) | reverse complement strand
ACTAAAAGTTTATGCGTAAATAATTGCTTGTAATGTAAATCTGACGAAAATTTTTCCTTATCTGCCATTTTTTTATATTTTAAATATTTTCCACGAGAATTCCCAAAAATTTTTTGGAGTTTCTCGTGGAAAAAATTTCAAATTACTTAAATCTCCATTTGGTTCCGTCTTTGGTATCGTCCAAAATCACGGCATAATCGTTCAGTAATTCGTTACGAATTGCGTCGGCAAGGGCAAAATTTTTATCTTTTTTAGCTTCTGCTCGTTCGGAGATTTTTTGCAATATAAATTCTTCGCTGCTGGTTTTGGCTTGATTTTGTTTTGACGTTTCCGAGAAAAATTGTTCCGGAGAATTTTCTAACAAGCCAATTATGTTCGCCAAAGTTTTTAATTTTGCTGATAAATTACCATCTTGATTTTTTCTGGCACGTGCCGCTATATCAAACAACACCGCCATCGCCGTAGAAGTATCAAAATCTTCGTTCATAGCATTTTGGAATTTGATTGCATCGTCATCATTCCAATTTAATTGCCATTGTTGGACTGCTGGGACGTCTCGCAGAGTGAAATATAAAGTTTCCAAACTATTTTTTGCGTCATTTAAATGCTGGTCAGAATAATTCAAAGGCCCACGATAATGCGAACGCAAAATAAAAAAACGTAAAACTTCCGGATGATATTTTTCCAAAACTTCGCGAATCGTGAAAAAATTACCAAGCGATTTAGACATTTTTTGATTATCTACGCGGACAAAGCCGTTATGTAGCCAATAATTTACAAACAAATCGCTATGATTTGCTCCTTGCGACTGGGCGATTTCATTTTCGTGATGCGGAAATTGTAAATCTTGACCGCCGCCGTGGATATCAAAATGGTTTCCTAAAAATTTGCAACTCATCGCCGAGCATTCTATATGCCAACCCGGACGACCTTTGCCCCATTTAGAATCCCAAGCAGGTTCGCCATCTTTGGCGGCTTTCCATAGCACAAAATCAAGCGGATCATTTTTGTCATTATTTACATTAACTCGCTCACCGGCACGTAAATCGTCTATGGATTTTCCGGATAATTTGCCATAATTTGGAAATTTGCGGACGGCAAAATTTACATCTTTGCTATTTTGATTTTGATAAGCCAAGCCATTTTGTTCCAATTTTGCTATCATTTCTAGCATTTCGGCGATATTTTCGGTGGCTTTTGGCTCTATATCTGGCGGAAGGACGCCTAATTTTTGCGAATCTTCGTGCATAGCGGAAATAAAACGTTGCGTCAAACTTTGAATAGATTCATTATTTTCAGCGGCACGTTTGATGATTTTGTCGTCAATATCGGTGATATTTCGCACATAAAAAACTTTGTAATTATTAGCAATTAACCAGCGACGAATCATATCAAAAACCACGAGAACTCGGGCGTGACCGATATGGCAAAAATCATAAACGGTCATACCGCAGACATACATTTTGACGAAATTATTTTCGCAATCAATAGGAATAAAGATTTCTTTTTTTTTGCTTAAAGTGTTAAAAACTTTTAATTTATGCTTCATTTTCTGTAAAATTTTCAAATTAAAAAAACATTTTCCACGAGAATTCTAAAAAATTTTTTGGAAATCTCGTGGAAAAATCTTGAATATTTTTGTTAAATTTTCCATTCCTGTAAAAATTCCTGTAAGTGCATAGTATCATCAGGTTTTTTGGCTATCATTTTGTTCAATTCATTTTTGATAAACAAATGTTCGTTATGTTCTTGTTCTGCGTTGATTTCGGATTTGAATCTGGCAAAACGTAAAAACATCAAATACGTATTTAAAACGTCGGTTTGGCAGTAATTGCTGATATGTTGAGATTTTCCTTCTAACCAAGCCGCAAAAACTTGACTGCCTTCCATACCGCCTAATTTTCCGGGAAATCCGCATAATTTGCTTAAATCATCTAACGGAGCATTTGCTCGTCCGCCGTATAACGCCAATACGTCCATAATGTCCGTATGCCGAAAGTGATAACGCGAAAAATAATTATTCCACTTGAAATCATCTTTGGTATTCCAAAAATTTTGACTGCTCACGCCGTAAATCATAGAACGTAAATTTATCACCGGCAAATCAAATCCGGAGCCGTTCCAAGAAATCAAAATAGGTTTTGTATCAACGCCTTTGAAAAATCTCTGCAAAATAGTTTTTTCATCAAATTCTGGCGATACAACCGAAACCAAAGCAAATTTATTTGCTGCACGAAAAACATAAGATAAACAAACTATTTTTTGTAAGAAGTGCGGAAAAAATTCTGGGTTAGATTTATTTTCTTCGGTGCGAATTTTTACGGCGTGTTCATAAACATCTTGAGCCGACATTTCCGGAGGTAAATTATGTAATTTTCGCCAACCTTCGATGTCTGGAATAGTTTCAATATCAAAAACTAAAAAATTATTACTATTAAAAAAATCATTCATAAAATTAAAATTTAAATTTAAATTACTTCTATTTATATTTTTCCACGAGATTTTCAAAAAATTTTTTGGATTTCTCGTGGAAAATTTTTGTTTATTTATATATTTTTTTTAACTTCTATAATCAGCGTTAATGCTCACATAATCGTGCGATAAATCTGATGTATAAATTGTTGATTTTGCACTTCCTTGTGCTAAATCTATATTGATTTCAATGTCAGTATTTTGCATTATTTTTATTGCTTCATTTTCGTTATAAGTTGCTGCACGTCCGCCATTTTCGGCAACCAATAAATCGTTCAAATATACCTTTATTTTATTCACGTCTAAATTAGCGACTTCTGCATAACCTATAGCCGCTAAAATACGTCCTAAATTTGGATCTGATGCAAAAAATGCGGTTTTGACTAACGGAGAATGTGCTACTGAAAAACCTACTTTTTTACATTCATTTTCATCGGCTCCGTTATAAACGTTAATTGTTATAAATTTACTTGCACCTTCGGCATCTCTGATGATTGCTTTTGATAATTCTGTCGCCGCCGTTAAAATAGCATTTTTCAAAATACTAATTTCATCACTATTTAAATTTTCTGCGGAAATATTTTTATTACTTGCGTTTGGAACGCTTATCAAAATAAAACTATCGTTTGTTGAAGTATCACCATCAACAGTAATGCAATTAAAAGATTTATTTGCCACATCGCTGACTATTTGTTGTAAAACTCTTGCTGGAATAGCAATATCAACGGCTAAAAAACCCAACATTGTTGCCATATTTGGGTGAATCATTCCGGAACCTTTTGCCATTCCGTTCAAAGTGATAGTCAAATTTTCATTGATTTTGACTTGTTTAGAATAAATTTTAGGAACGGTGTCTGTGGTCATAATTGCATTTGCAGCGACAAACCAAGCTTTGGAGGAATTGCTTAAATCATTAGATAAATTTTGTAAATTGTTGATAATTTTTTCGCTGGGCAGATGTTCCAAAATCACGCCGGTAGAAAATGGCAAAACTTGATTTTCATTGATGTTTAGTGTTTTGGCGAGATTTTTACAAACTTCTTTGGCGGCGTTATAACCGATTTCACCGGTTCCGGCGTTAGCGATTCCGGTGTTGATAATCAAAGCACGGATTTTATGGTTAGCGGATTGCAGATGTTCTTTGCAGATTTGCACCGGAGCGGCACAGAATTTATTTTTGGTAAAAACTCCGGCGACGGTGGAATTTTCAGGCAAAGTTATCAGAGTTAAATCTTTGCGATCTTTTTTGCGGATTTCGGCAATAACGCTATTTAAGAAAATATTTGGAATTTGGAAAATTTGTTCGCTGGTTAATGGTTGATAATTTACAGGCATAATTTTAAATTTTGAATTTTGAATTTTTGATTTTTGATTTTTGAATTGAATAAATTGTTAAGAAATAGTTAAAAATAATTTTATATTTTTTTATAATTCGCGTTTATTTTCTTACTATTAACAATTAACAATTATTTAACAAATTCTTAACAAATTTTTAACAAATTTTTAAAATCATTATGAAAGTTTATTACGATAAAGATGCCGATTTAGGTTTAATCAAAAGCAAAAAAGTAGCAATTATTGGCTATGGCTCACAAGGACACGCACACGCTCAAAACTTGCACGATTCTGGCGTTGATGTAGTGGTCGGACTTCGCAAAGACGGTGCTTCTTGGAAAAAAGCCGAATCCGCCGGTTTGCAAGTTGCCGAAATCGTTGATGCAGTAAAATCTGCCGACGTTGTAATGATGTTGCTCCCTGACGAAACTATTCCTAGCGTTTATAAAAATGCAGTTGTTGATAATATGAAATCCGGAGCCGCTTTGGCTTTTGCTCACGGTTTTAATATTCATTATAACCAAGTGATTCCCCGTAGTGATATTGATGTGATTATGATTGCCCCAAAAGGTCCAGGTCATACAGTTCGTAGTGAATATCTCAAAGGCGGCGGTGTTCCATCTTTGATTGCAGTTTATCAAGATAAATCCGGCAAAGCTCGTGATATCGCTTTATCTTACGCAGCGGCTAACGGCGGTACCAAAGGCGGCGTAATTGAAACAACTTTCCGTGCCGAAACCGAAACCGATTTGTTCGGCGAACAAGCCGTGCTTTGCGGCGGTATTGTTGAACTAATCAAAACCGGATTTGAAACGCTGGTGGAAGCCGGTTATGCGCCGGAAATGGCTTATTTTGAATGTTTGCACGAAACCAAGTTAATCGTAGATTTGATTTACGAGGGCGGCATTGCAAATATGAATTATTCTATTTCTAACAACGCTGAATTTGGTGAATACGTAACTGGTCCGAAAGTTGTCAATGAAACTTCGCGTCAAGCAATGCGTGAAGCGTTGAAACGTATCCAAAACGGCGATTACGCCAAAGATTTCATTTTGGAAGGTCAGTTGAATTATCCGGCTATGACTTCGCGTCGTCGTTTGATCGCCGAGCATCCAGTAGAAAAAATCGGGCAACAACTTCGTGCAATGATGCCGTGGATTTCTAAAAACAAATTGGTTGATCAAACTAAAAACTAAAAAATAAAAACGCAAAATAAAAAATTTCCACGAGATTTTTCAAAAAATTTTTGAGATTTCTCGTGGAAAATATACAAATAAAAAATAAAAAATAAAAAATAAAAAATAAAAAAATTTTTTATTTGAAAATAATCAAATTAGTTTCTATTTGATTAAGCGGCGAATGTTTTTTCAAATATTCACGCAACGCTTCTATATCCGTCTGTTGCAAAACTTTTATAGTTTTGGCATTTTTTAGCACTTCAAATCCATCTTTACCATTTCCGATGTAATTGTTCATAGCGACTTTATATTTTGCTTTGCGGTTGATATTTTTCCACTTGCCATTTGTTTTGATTTGAATATTGCTAATTCTATCAAACGCTGGCCGATTGCGATTTATGGTATATTTCAGATTCGCCGGTTGTAACAAAGCACTAAGATTATTGAAATTAGTTTTTGCAACGCCTTGCTCTAAGGCTTGTTTGATTTCATCGCCACTTAATTCTTTGATAACAATGTTATTTCCAAACGGAAAACTGGAAAGCAAATCCATTTCTTTGATTTCGCCAACAGGCAAAGCAGCACGAGAACTTCCAGCATTATTGAAAGCAATTTGAACCTCAAAATTTTTGGTTTGTTCCAAAAAAGCCAAACTCAATAATAACGCAGACAAACACTCACTTTGACGACATTCTTTCAAACCATCGTTCATAGAAATTTGATTGTTGCCCACGAGAGTTTGATTATTCTGCGAAATTTTTTCGTTATAAGGAGCCAAAATTGCATTGATAGTCTCATCTTGCGGATATTCGTTGTCGGTTAATTTTATGGCTTTCCCGTCAAAAGAAGTGATAACGCCGTAGTTATCAAAACTTGCTTTCAAATATCCTAAATATTCGGTGCCGAACTTTGCCTGAACGATTAAAACTGGTTCATTGTTTGGAGATGTTATCACTATGGGATAAGTCCCATCGGCTTTTTCATTTGCGTCGTCGCCAAGATAACTATGACTATGCCCACCGACAATGATATCTATATCGGCAATATTTTTGGCAATATCAATATCTTTATCTAATCCTAAATGGGTAAGCAAAATAATTTTGTTGATTTTTTGTGCTTTCAGAGCATTTATTTGCGTAATTATTGCGGTTTTGTAATCAACAAAATCTATGCAATCGCAATCTTTCGAAAGTATAGAAATTTTAGGATTATCGTGACTTATACCGATGATGCCGATTTTGTCGCCGTTATGGAGTTCTTTGACTAAAAACGCTTGAATTTTGTCCATAGTCAGCGGGCAATTTTGTCGCGTATTAAGACGCATATTTGCCACTAAAACCGGAGTTTTTAATTGATTTATATAGGAATTAAGAAATTTACAACCTTTATCAAATTCGTGATTTCCAAGCGTCAGAGCACTAAAAGAACTTGCATTGTCAATTTTAATAATCGGTTCGGAGCCAAATAATGAAAAATACAAAGAGCCTTGAAATCTATCACCGGCATCAAGAACTACGGAGTTTTGGTGATTTTTGATTACATTATTTATGCGTGCAAAACCGCCTTTGCTGGATTGATTATCATAATTTGGTTTGCCATTTTGACTGATTCCACTAAGATAAGAATGACTGTCATTGATATGCAAAATTTCTACGGATTGCTGTTGAGCTGCACAAGCTGATAGAAATATAGTGATGGGAAAAAATATAGATAAAAATTGCTGTTTTATTTTAGCAAACATAGTAACAAACATAGAAACACAAGTTATCTTCAAAAATTTTTTGAGATTTCTCGTGGAAAATATTTTTTTGGTGTTTTTTATTTATTGTAAGTAAATAAATAAATAAATAAATTTGTAGATAATCAACAATAAAGGAAATTATTACGAATACGATATGAAATTTGTGGCGGAGAGAGGGGGATTCGAACCCCCGTTAGGCTATTAACCTAAACACGCTTTCCAGGCGTGCGACTTAAACCACTCATCCATCTCTCCAAGATGTAGGAAATTAAAAAATTTGAAATATTTTTAATTTTATAAGGAAATTCAAAAGAGTTTGAATTATACTTAAAATTTTTAATAAAAGTCAATAAAATCTACAAAATTTTTGCAAATATTAAAAATATACTAAAAATATACTAAAAATATACGAAAAATGTTTTAAAAATATGACCGAACAAACAAATTACAAAAATATTTTTATTTTTTTCTTAATCAGTTGTTTTTTATTGAATTTTGTCGGCTGTTCAACAACGCCAAACTCTCCAAATTATGATAATTCTTTACGTTCCAGCAAACAAGGTGCCGATGTGGTTGTATATGCTTTAGGTTTGTTGGGAACCGGCTATAAATTTGGCGGAAAAAATCCTTCTGCGGGACTGGATTGTAGCGGAATGGTTTCTTATGTTTATCAAAATGCCATCGGAATGAACGTCAAAGGTAGTGCCAAAGATATAGCCAAAAGGGCTAAAAAAATTAAAACTTCAGAATTACGTCCCGGTGATTTGGTGTTTTTTAATACTTTGAATCGTCCGTTTTCGCACGTTGGAATTTTTATCGGCGATGGTAAATTTATACATTCTCCGAATTCTCGTGGTTCGGTTAGAGTTAATAAATTATCGGAAAAATATTACTCCAAACGCTTTGAAATGGCTGCAACGTTACTAAATTAAAATTAACTATGTTAAAGTTTTTTCTGTTATTATCTTTGATAATACATAATTTAGTTTTTGTATTTTATGCCGATATATTTCCGCATAAACAAAGTTTATTTGCTCCAAAATTGCCGTTAGAAAATAATTTTTATGTTAGTTTGAAATCAAAAAATAATAATACTACAAATTTTGCCAAAAAGCATTATTATTCAGAATTTGAAGATAATTCAAATTTAATAAATTCAGTTATAGAAAAAACAGAAAAAACAGAAAAAACAGAAAAACCAGAAAAATCAAATAAATCTACAAAAAAACAAATAATAAAAAAAATTAGTAATAAAAATAGTATAAAAATTAGTAAAAATAAAAAATCTGCCAAAAAAAATAATCAAAATCTCGTGGAAAATATTGCAAGTCCCAAAAATAGTAATGAAAATAGTAATGAAAATAGTAATGAAAATAATAACAATAATGCAAATAATAATTCCACAATTATTTATACGCCACCGCAGTGGGAAAATGTCGCTTATTTGCATAATCCTACGCCGGAATATCCGGAAATTTCTCAACAACGCGGCGAACAAGGAACCGTCAAAATTAAAGCCGTGATTTCTGAATCCGGAAGCGTAATTAACGCAGAAATTTGGCAAAGTTCCAAATTTTCGCGTTTAGATTCCAAAGCGTTAGAAACTATCAAAAAATGGAAATTTATTCCCGCAAGATCTAACCAAAAAAACGTCCAAACCGAAGTAATTATTCCTATACGGTTTATTTTGAATAACGTTTAACTAGTATTTAAGTAGTATTTAAGTAGTATTTTTATGCACGAAAGATTGATTTTTTTAGACACCGAAACCACTGGTTTAGAAATTTCACAAGGACACAAATTGATTGAAATCGCTTGTGTTGAAATGATAAATCGCCGTCTGACCGGAAAAAATTTACACATTTTCATAGATCCTCAGCGTGAAATAGACAGCGATGCAGCGAAAATTCACGGCATCACCAAAGAACGCCTATTGCAAGAAAACGCTCGTCCGTTTGAAGAAATTGCCGATGAATTTTTAAATTTTCTTAATACAAAGGACGCAAATCAAAATACTTCTTTGGTTATACATAACGCTCCTTTTGATTTAGGTTTTTTGAATAATGAATTAAATTTGGCTCAAAAACCAACGCTGGAAAATTTCAAAGTCATTGATAGTTTGCTTCTCGCTAAAAAATTACGTCCCGGCAAAAAAAATAATTTGGACGCTCTTTGTGATTTTTACGGCATTGACCGCAGCAAAAGAACTCACCACGGAGCGTTAATTGATACCGAATTATTGGCGGAAGTTTATTTGGCTATGACGCGAAAACAAAGTAATTTAATTGACGAAAATGTTGCCGAGACTAACAACAATATAAATGGAAATTTAAAAGGTCAAAATAATTTTACTACGCACGATTTTTCACAATTTAAAAGTAGGTTAATTTTGGCAACTGATGACGAAATAAATGCACATAATGAAAATATAAAAAACATAAAAAATGCACTTTGGAATAATTAAAAAAATTAAAAAATTTCCACGAGAAAACCAAAAATTTTTTTGGAAATCTCGTGGAATTTTTTTGTTAGTAAATGTTTTTTTTAATGTTTTTATACTTTGTTTAAATTATTTATCATTTGTTGGACTATATCATCATAATTGTTTTTATTTGCAGAATTTTTATGTTTAAAAATACCGCTTCCAGATACAAAAGTATCAACTCCTAATTTTGCTATTTCTGCAATATTTTCTGCGGTTATTCCGCCGTCTATTTCTAATCTTATATGTCGTCCGCTTTGCTGTTCATAGTTATCTAAAATCTGTTTAGTTTGGACTATTTTTTGCTTAATTATATCTATGAATTTTTGCCCACCAAATCCCGGATTTACGCTCATTAACATTATTAAATCTACTTTGTCTAAACAAAAATCTAAATAGTTTAATGGCGTAGTTGGATTAAAAACTAAACCGGCAAAACAAGCAGAATCTTTTATCAAAGACAAACTGCGATCTAAATGATAAGTTGTTTCCGGATGAATACTTATAATATTTGCACCAGCAGCGGCAAAATCTTTGATTAAGTTATCGGGATTTTCAACCATTAAATGCACATCAATTATGGAATTTAATTGTTTAGCAATCGGTAAAATGCTCTGACAAACTAACGGCCCGATAGTCAAATTTGGCACATAATGATAATCCATTACATCAAAATGAATCCAATCGCAACCAGAATTTATTACATCATTTATTTCTTGACCTAAATATGCAAAATTTGCCGATAAAATGCTCGGAGCTATTACATATTTTTTGGCATTTATATTCAAATTATTATTCATTATATTCTCCATAATTTACATAATTTTTATGTTTGCTAAACTGCTAAAAATACATTTTTCCACGAGATTTTAAAAATTATTTTTGGTTTCTCGTGGAAAAGTTGTTTTATAATTATCCTACATAAACAATATTTTTTCTCCAGTTTTTTGAAATATCCACCTACTCAAAAAATCTGCCGAACGTTTCGCAAAAATTGGTTCAAATTGTGCAATATGATTTATAGCAATTTTGGCTCTTGAATAAAATAATTGCTTATAAGTTTCATTTTTAGAAAATAATACTGCAAAATTTTTTTGTGAAAGTATTGTTGCCAATGAATCTTTTGCCATAGCAATCAATTTTTTACTTGTATCTTTCGTATCACCAAAAAAAGATATTTGTCCGTGCAATCTATATAAAGAAACAGGAGTATCTATTAAAGCCATTTTATATTTTTGAGTTAATTTGAACCACATATCAAAATCTTCAACTCTATTTCCATTAGTATATCCGCCAACTTCATTTATAGCAGAAAGTTTTATTAAAACACTAGCTGCCGGTAAAAATAACAGGTCACTAATAATATCATAATAGGTGATTTCAAAGTAATTATTTATGGATTTTAAGTAATTATATTGTCCAAAAAATTTCAAAAAAGTATTATATGAATTTGGGGGTTGTGTTGTATAGATAGTTTTATTTTTATCTATATAAATTTTTTCTCCAAGCTCGTTTATAAACAAAGCATCTCCAAAAATTGCCGCATAACTGTCATCTAATTTTTCAATTTCTGATACTAATAAAGAAGTTTTGAAAGGCATCAAAATATCATCACTAGCTATTGCATAAAAGTGTTTTCCTTGTGACCATTTTATGGCTTTGTTTAAGTTATAACTAATACCTTTATTTTTTTCATTTTTTATATATTCAAAACGCACAAAACGTTCTTTACATTTATCAATAAAACTATTTATAACAATATCAGAATTATCTGTAGAAAAATCATCAATAATAAGTTCTATATTTTTATAATCTTGCAAAATAACGCTATCAATTGTTGCTGCAATATATTTTTCGTGATTATATGATGGAATGCAAATGCTAACTAATGATTGATTTATTGATTTTGATTGATTAGACATAACATAATTAGATAAATGTTTTATAAAAACTCAATTTTTTACAATTTTAATAAAACTTTTCCACGAGAAATCTCAAAAAATTTTTGGAAAATCTCGTGGAAAAATATTTTTATTTTTATTTTTATTTTATTTTGTCAAACTTATTTTCTACGAATTTTGCCATTGCTTTGCCGGAAAATCCTTGAATATTTTGAATTGCTAACGATAATTTTTTTATTAAATTTTCTGGTAAAAATAAACCTAAATTTGCAGTTTCGTAAAAAGTTTTGTTGATGCCGTGCAACATTTCCTCAACATTTTTGAATTTATATTGTTTTTGCAAATCCAAAATCCACTCTGATAATTGCTCCAAAGAATAAGCCAAATCTCCGTGCAAACTTGGACGTTTAGCAAAAAATATCAAAGCCAAATGAATTGCCATAGCAGCGGCTAACAAATATTTTTCCAGATGATTTTGGCGGACAAAGTTAATATCCAAATTTCCTAATTGTTCGGCGAAAGTTTTGCCCAAATCACTCAATAAATATTCGGCGGATTGGCGGAAAGTCATTCCGGTGCTTTCGGCGGTGAAAATGCTTAAATTCAAAAATTTATGGCATAACAAAATTTTTGCGTTATTTTTATTTTCGGACAAAGCAAAATCGCCTTTGCAATCTAACAAAGGCAACATAACGCTTTCGATTTTGTGCTGAAAATTTTTATTGTTTTTTTCCGTAGTTTGATCGCTGTGACGACGAAAATATGAACTTGATTTACCATAAAAAAAACCGGCTCCGTGAGCGGCTTCCAAACGGCGAATTAAAAAGCATTCAGCATTTTGACGCAAATTTACGCTTTGCAAATCGTCTAAAAACGGCAATAAAAAATTTTTATTAAAAAATAACGTGTCCATAGAAATAAAATTTCCCATAGTCAGCGTCGGTGTTAAAAAAACTTGCCCTTTAAAATTATCCGGAAAAGGAATCCAAGTTCTCGCCAAAGCAAATTTATTTTT
>SFHR01000002.1 GCA_004555545.1 Dechloromonas aromatica (nom. nud.) | reverse complement strand
GTTCTGCGGTTAGCGGCGGTTGATTTGCACGTTGCAGACCTTCATTTACTTCGTTCAAAGATGCTAAAAAATCTGCTTTTGCTTGAGCTTGTTTTTGAATCAAAGTCAGCGGCGGCGGAACATTTGGATTTTCGTCTTGTTTATTTTCTTGATTTTGCTGATTTGGCAAATTTTCCACGAGATTTTGATTATTTTTTTTGGAATTATCGAATTATCTTCCTTAACAGCAGCCGCAATTCCAGCGATCGCCGCTCCTTTGGCAGCAACGGCAGCAACTTCGGCGACCGGAATTTCTGGAACAGCGATTTCCGGAGCAACTTCCGGAGCGTCTTCTGGCGTTAATTGCAAATGAATTTCGGAGATATTTTCGGCGACGGTGTTATTTGTTTCTACGTTGGAATGAAATAACAAAATGCCGATTTCTTGATTTGGAAATAACCACAACGTATCGGCTTTGAAGTCGGCGGAAATTTGTTTGCCGTCTTTATAAAAGATTTGATTTTCCAAAAATTTTTCCGGAATTCTCGTGGAAATTTGTGCTTTGTTTTGATTTAAGTTTGATAATTCTATGTTTGTATTTCCAACAAAATATTGATGCAAATTCAAGCGTTGAGCCGAATTTGGCTGCGATAAATTGAAAAATTCAAAACTGAAATCATCTGCCACGCTACGCCATTTTTGTTGTAGCCATTGTTTATCATATTTTTTGCCGAGCAAATCTTTCCGAAAATTCCACTCCAATCCGGTTGGAGATAAATTTGCCGGAATATTTTCATTATCTAAATCGCTGATATAAACGGCATTGTCATCTAATTTTGCGAATTCTTTATAACCAAGCGGATTATATTTTTCGTCATAAGCGGTATTTTTCCAAGACAAAAGTTGTTGCGTAAAAGTATGATTTTTGTTTTTGCTTTTGATAGCCAAAATGCGAGATTTATCGCCGACGCTCACTTTAACGGCGATTTCATTATTTGGCGTATTATTTGGCGTGAAAGCACTTCCGGCGACTAAAAATTCAGCATACATTTTTGACGAACCCATATCAAAACATTCGCCGTTTTGCAGAGAAGTCACGGCGGTGGCAAACGCTTTGTCTATTGGCAAAATTTTTGGTTCGGCGGTCAAAGAAAATCCAAATCCAACGGACATAGACAAAAATATTTTTCCGTTGAAATCAAAAGGTTGCGAGGCAAAATAAAGATTGTCGGATTTAATAATTTTGGCATTCATAGTTGTATTTATTGCTATGATTTTTATAAATTTTTATGTATTTTAAGCAGTAAAAATAAGCACAGATGGAAAATTTTCCACGAGAAATCAAAAATATTTTTTAAAAACTTTTGAAAATGTTCGGAAATGTTTTTTTTAAAAGAATATTGAAAAAAATATTTTTTGCCTTAAATAAATTTAAAAATTTCAATTATTTCAATTTTTAATTTTTAATTTTTAATTTTTAATTTTTAATAAACATAAAAAAACTATGGAAAATCAAAATCAAAATCAAAATCAAAATCAAGCTCAAACTATGAACTTCCAAACCGAAGTCAAACAATTATTACAACTTATGATCCATTCTTTGTATTCCAACAAAGAAATCTTTTTACGTGAACTAATTTCTAACGCCTCCGACGCCTGTGATAAATTGCGTTTTGAGGCTTTGAATAATCCTGACAAAAATCTATACGAAAACGATAGCGAATTAAAAATCCAAATTTCCTACGACAAAGACGCTAAAACTCTGACGATTTCTGATAACGGCATCGGCTTGTCTTATGATGATGCAATTGCAAATTTAGGAACTATCGCCAAATCTGGCACCAAAGAATTTTTTAGTTCGCTCACCGGCGATCAAGCCAAAGATGCTCATTTAATCGGACAATTCGGCGTGGGATTTTATTCTGCTTTTATTGTTGCCGAAAAAGTTCAGGTAAATAGCCGTAAAGCTGGTTTGCCAGAAAATGAAGCAATCTGCTGGGAATCCAAAGGCGATGGCGAATTTAATATCCAAAAAATAAATAAAAAATCTCGTGGAACTGATGTTATTTTGACTCTCAAATCCGATGGCGAAAATTTAAACGATATTGCTAATCATTTTCTTAACGCTTGGGAAATCAAAAACATAATCCAAAAATATTCCGATCACATCACGCTTCCAATCCAAATGGAAAAAGAAGAGTGGGATGACGATAAAAAACAAAATATCAAAAAAATCGGCGAATTTGAAACTATCAACCAAGCATCGGCTTTATGGACGCGAAATAAAAATGAAATCTCCCAAGAGCAATATAACGAATTTTATAAACACGTCGCTCACGACTTTGAAAATCCATTATGTTGGACTCACGCCAAAGTTGAAGGCAAACAGGAATACACCGAATTATTATACGTTCCATCCAAAGCACCGTTTGATTTGTGGGATAGAAATTCTCGGCACGGCGTGAAATTATATGTGCGGCGAGTTTTCATTATGGATGATGCCGAAAAACTGATGCCGACTTATTTGCGATTTATACGCGGAATTGTGGATTCTGCAGATTTGCCGTTAAATATATCACGAGAAATTCTCCAAGAAAGCAAAGACATAGACAATTTGCGTAAAGGTTGCACCAATAAAGTTTTGTCTATGTTAGAAAATTTACAAAAAAATCAGCCGGAAAAATACGCTGAATTCTGGAAAAATTTTGGAACCGTTCTCAAAGAAGGCATCGGCGAAGATTTTGCTAATCAAGCCAAAATTGCTGGGTTATTGCGTTTTGCTACTTCAGAAAATTATAAAAATACCAACTCCGAAGATCAAAATATCACTTTGAAAGATTACATTGCCAATATGAAAGAAGGTCAGGACAAAATTTATTATGTCACCGCTGATTCTTTCAAAGCCGCTTATAACTCGCCGCATTTGGAAATTTTCAAGAAAAAAGGCATAGACGTTTTATTGCTCTCCGAACGCGTTGATGAATGGGTAGTCGGCTATCTGCACGAATTTGAGGGCAAAAAATTACAATCAGTAGCCAAAGGTGGTTTGGATTTAGGTTCTTTGGAAAACGAGGAAGAAAAGCAACAAACTGCCAAAGCCGCTGACGATAACAAAGATTTAACCGAAAAAATCAAAGCCGTTTTAGCAGATAAAGTCAAAGAAGTTCGGATTACTCACCGTTTGACAGATTCTCCATCGTGTTTAGTTTCCGAAGACAATGAGATGTCCGGAAATATGGCAAGAATTTTACAAGCAGCCGGACAAAAAATTCCTTACGGGCTTGGCGGTTATAAACCGATTTTAGAAATTAACCCAACGCATCCGACGGTGTTGTTAGCGAAAACTCACAGCAATGATGACAAAGAATTTTCGGACTGGGCAAATTTATTGTTTGAAGAGGCATCACTTGCCGAAGGCGGCACTTTGGAAGATCCAGCCGGATTCGTCAAACGCATAAATAAATTAGTTGGCGAGTTGGCTGCTAAATAAAAAATAACAAAAAAATAAAAAACAAAACAAAAAAAATATTTTCCACGAGATTTCCAAAAAAATTTATAGAAATCTCGTGGAAAAAAATCTCCCAACCTCAAAAAATTTTTATATAATTCGCAACTTTTATTTTTCATTTAATTTAAACGCAATTATTACTCTATTCAAACAGGGTTTTAATTTTTTCATTTAACTTTAACTTTAACTTTAACTTTTAATTTTTTACATTATTTCAGAAAGTGAGTTTGAAAATATGTTAAACACCGAACAAAAAGCTCAAATCGTTGCTGATTACAAACGCGGCGAAAATGATACCGGTTCTCCTGAAGTGCAAGTTGCTCTGCTGACCGCAAGAATTAACGATTTGACTCCGCATTTCCAAAAACATAAAAAAGACAACCATTCGCGTCGCGGTTTATTGCGTTTAGTTTTCCAACGCCGCAAATTGTTAGATTATTTGAAAGGCAAAGACGTTGAACGTTATCGTCAATTGATTACGCGTTTGGGATTGCGTAAATAACAAAATAAAGCAAATAAACAAAATTTCCACGAGATTTCTAAAAAAATTTTTTAAAATCTCGTGGATTTTTTGCAAATAAAAATAAACAAAATAAACAAAATAAACAAAATAAAAAAATAAAACAAAAAATTAAATAACGAAAAAATGAAAAACTAAAAAAACACAAATTTATATTTAAAAATCAAACATTTAAAACATTTAAAACATTTAACAAATTTAAAACAGAAAGAAAATTACAAATATTATGTCTATTGTTAATGAAAATTTAGTAAAGAAAACTTTTGAATTCGGACAACATACAATCAGTATTGAAACCGGCGAAATCGCCCGTCAAGCAAGTGCATCAGTAATTGTAAGTATGGGCGAAACCTGCGTTTTTGTAAGCGTGGTTGCTAACGACGAAGCCAAAGAAGATATAGATTTTTTTCCGCTAACCGTTGAATATCAAGAAAAAAGTTATGCCGCCGGAAAAATTCCGAGCGGATTTCATAAACGCGAAGGTCGTCCATCTGAACGCGAAATTTTGACCGCTCGTTTGATTGATCGTCCAATTCGTCCATTATTTCCGGACGGATTTTATAACGAAGTGCAAGTTGTGGCTTTGGTGCTTTCTATTGATCCAAATGTAGAGCCGGATATTCCTGCAATTATCGGTGCTTCGACGGCGTTATCACTTTCTGGAATTCCTTTCAATGGTCCAATCGGAGCGGCTCGTGTTGGTTATATTGACGGCGAATATGTGTTGTGTCCGACAAATCAACAAATCAAAAATTCGCAAATGGATTTAGTGGTCGCTGGAACTCAAAACGCCGTGCTGATGGTGGAAT
Organism: Dechloromonas aromatica (nom. nud.); assembly: GCA_004555545.1. Lineage (GTDB taxonomy): Bacteria > Pseudomonadota > Gammaproteobacteria > Burkholderiales > Rhodocyclaceae > SFHR01. Next base: position 51,765 of record SFHR01000002.1, on the reverse strand, counting down.
CCGAAGCTAAAGAATTGTCAGAAGATATAATGCTCGGAGCGGTTGTTTTTGGTCACGAAGCCGCAAAAATTATCGTGGAAAATATCAATCAATTAGTTGAACAAGCTGGAAAACCTGCTTGGGACTGGCAAGCTAAACCAAAAAATACTGAATTAGATTCCAAACTCCGCGAATTAGTTTTATCGCGTTTGCAAGACGCTTATCGCATAACCGCAAAACAAGAACGCACAGCCGCCATCAAAGTTTTGAAAGATGAGGCGATCTCCGCTTTTTGTGAAGCCAACGAAGATGATAACAATAACGCAGAAAAAATCATTTACAACAAAAATGAATTAGAGCATTTATTTTTTGATTTGGAAGCCGAAATTGTCCGCACTCGCATTTTGAACGGCGAACCGCGTATTGATGGACGTGATACTCGCACGGTGCGACCGATTTCTATTCGCACCGGCGTTTTGCCAAGAACTCACGGATCCGGATTATTCACACGCGGCGAAACTCAATCGTTGGCAGTTGCCACTTTGGGAACAAATCGCGACGAGCAAATCGTAGATGCTTTGAGCGGCGAATATCGTGATCGCTTTATGTTGCATTACAATATGCCGCCGTTTGCTACCGGTGAATGCGGAAAAATTGGATCGCCAAAACGCCGCGAAATCGGTCACGGACGCTTGGCTAAACGGGCTTTATTAGCGGTTTTGCCTTCCGTGCATGAATTTCCTTATACTTTGCGTGTGGTTTCTGAAATTATGGAAAGCAATGGATCATCGTCTATGGCATCAGTTTGTGCCGGTTGTTTGGCGTTAATGGACGCCGGAGTGCCGTTGAAATCTCACGTTGCCGGAACTGCAATGGGCTTAATCAAAGAAGAAAATAAATTCGCTGTTTTGACAGATATTCTCGGCGATGAAGATCACTTGGGCGATATGGATTTCAAAGTAGCCGGAACCGCCGATGGAATTACAGCTTTGCAAATGGATATCAAAATTCAAGGTATCACCAAAGAAATTATGCAAATCGCTCTGGCACAAGCCAAAGAAGGCCGTTTGCATATTCTTGAGCAAATGAAAGCCGCTATGCCAACGCATCGCGAAGATTTATCTCCGTATGCTCCGCGTTTATACACCATCAGAATTTCGCCGGAAAAAATCCGTGATGTTATCGGCAAAGGCGGTGCGGTTATTCGTGCGATTACCGAAGAAACCGGAACTATCATTGATATTCAGGACAACGGCTATATCACCATTGCCTCTATGAGCAACGAGTCTGCAATGATCGCTAAACAACGCATAGAGGAAATTACCGCCGATGTTGTAATCGGTCGCGTGTATGAAGGCACGGTGTTACGCATTTTAGATTTTGGTGCGATCGTGCAAGTTTTGCCGGGCAAAGATGGTTTGTTGCATATTTCGCAGATTTCTCACGCCCGAGTAAATCGCATAGAAGATTATATTCAAGAAGGTCAAATTATTCGCGTCAAAGTTATGGAAATTGATGATAGAAATCGTATCAAAGTTTCTATGAAAGCGGTTGGCGAAAACGAATAAGAAATAAAAAAATAAACAAAATTCCACGAGATTTTAAAAATTATTTCTAAAAAAATTTTGAGATTTCTCGTGGAAAATTTGTTTTTTATTTTTTACATTCTAATTCATTGAATTTATTATATATTTTTGGAAATATTTACAAAAAATTATATATTTTTTACATATTTTTACATTTTTGGAAAAATCAAAAAATTAAAAGCATAGAATTCAAATCAATTGAAAAAAGAAAACAATTATTTAGAAAACAATTATTTCTATTTTTATTTTTTAAACAAACTTTAAACAAAAATAGTTCTCTTATTATTTCAATCTTTTAATTTTTGATAATTACTCCTATATTTTTTCCACGAGTTTTTGAAAATAATTTTTAAAATCTCGTAGGAAAAATTTTTTTATATATTTTTGATATTTACAAGGAAATTCATAATTATGCTACGTAAAGCAGCCATCACCAGAAATACTTTGGAAACCCAAATCAGCGTCGTTTTAGATTTAGACGGCAAAGGCGAACGCGAATTATCAAGCGGCGTTCCATTTTTAAATCATATGTTAGATCAAATTGTCCGTCACGCTTTGATTGATTTGACTATCATTGCCAAAGGCGACACCATCATTGACGATCACCATACCGTCGAAGATATCGGAATTACTTTTGGACAAGCGTTATGCCAAGCTTGGGGCGATAAAAAAGGCATCAATCGTTATGGGCACGCCTATGTTCCATTGGACGAAAGTTTAAGTCGCGTAGTTATTGATTTATCTGGCCGTCCTGGATTATTTTTTAAATGCAATTTCACTCGTGCCAGAGTTGGCAATTTTGATGTAGATTTGGTCAGAGAATTTTTTCAAGGTTTAGTAAATCACACCGGAATGACTTTGCATATAGAAAATTTATACGGCGAAAATACGCATCATCAAGTAGAAACAATTTTCAAAGCTTTTGGTCGTGCCTTGCGTATGGCAATTACGCCGGATCCTCGTATGAGTGGAATGATTCCATCAACCAAAGGTAGTTTATAACAATAATTAGAAAAAATATTTTCCACGAGATTTCTCAAAAATTTTTTGGGATTTCTCGTGGAAAAATAAAAAAATGCACCCAAAAATAATGGCAGAAATTGAAAATAAATCTAACGAAAACGAAGAAAATGAATCGCTGATTTCGCATTTAGTGGAATTGCGGAATCGTTTATTGAAAAGCATTTTGGCTTGGTTATGTATTTTTGCCATAATTTGCGTTTATCCGGGTTCATCGGCAATTTATGATTTTTTGGCAATTCCGCTGACTTCTGCACTTCCGGAAGGCACTAAAATGGTTGCCATCGGCGTGATTACTCCGTTCATCGTGCCGCTGAAAATCTCGTTATTAGTTGCTTTTATTTTTGCCTTGCCGATCATTTTGTATCAAATCTGGGCGTTCGTGGCACCGGGTTTATATCCGAGCGAAAAAAAATTAGGTCTGCCGGTCGTTTTATTCAGCACCTTATTATTTTTGTTAGGAATGGCGTTTTGCTATTATTTTGTCTTCGGGCAAGTTTTCAAATTTATCGCCAACTTTGCTCCGGCGAGTATCACACCGGCACCAGACATAGAAGCATATTTATCATTTGTAATCACAATGTTTATCGCATTTGGCATAACTTTTGAAGTGCCGATTGTATTGGTGGCGTTGGTGAAATTAGGCGTTTTATCAGTGAAACAACTCAAAAATTACCGCTCATATTTTATAGTTTTAGCGTTTGTGATAGCCGCAATTGTCACTCCGCCGGACGTGGTTTCGCAGTTGGCGTTGGCGATTCCGATGTGTTTGCTATACGAAGTTGGGATTTTGGTAGCCAAAACAATTCAAAGCAAATCAGAAACAACAGAATCAGAAAACGTAGAAAATGAATAGCAAAAAAATATTTTCAAAAATATTTTTTAAAATCTCGTGGAAAAAATTTCTTTTTATATTTTTTATTTATTTCTATGAATAACAACAGCAATAACAACAACGAAAATCAAAATAACCAAAATAACCAAAATAACCAAAATAATCAAAATAATCAAAACAATCGCAAAAATAACAATAACAATGATACGCCACCAGATTTAGAAAAATTATGGGACGATTTGCAACAACAACTCAATAGATTATTAGGCAAAAAAAATCGCAATCAAAATAATAACGGCGGCGATTTTTGGCAAAATTATCGCGGAAATCCGCATAACAATTACAACGATAACAACAATCAAAATAATCAAAATCAGAATAACGGCGATTTCAACGGCTGGAATAATCAAAATTTCAATTACAACAATAACAACAATAACGGCGAAAATATTTTCTCTCGCTTTAACGGCAACTTATTTGGAATTATTTGCGTGTTAGCAGCGATTATTTGGTTTGCTTCTGGTTTTTATATTGTTGATGCTTCTCAACGTGGCGTAGTTTTACGCTTTGGCTCGTTCAAAGAAAGCACCGAGCCGGGTTTGCGTTGGCGTTTGCCTTATCCATTTGAATCTAACGAAATTGTTGATTTGACCGGCGTCCGCACTATTGAAGTTGGTTATCGCGGCACTGAAAAAAATAAAGTGCTAAAAGAAGCGTTAATGCTCACGGACGACGAAAATATTGTGAATATTCAATTTGCCGTGCAATATATTTTGAAAGATCCGATGGAATATCTTTTTTATAACCGCGACACTGACGAAGCCGTAAAAGGAGCCGCAGAATCGGCTATGCGAGAAATTGTCGGCAAAAGCAAAATGGACTTTGTTTTATATGAAGGACGCGAACAAATCGCCACCGAAGTCACCAAACTTATTCAAGATATTTTGGATCGTTATCGTAGTGGCGTGTTGATTTCCAAAGTCACATTGCAAAACGCTCAACCTCCAGAACAAGTTCAGGCGGCTTTTGATGATGCCGTCAAAGCTGGGCAAGATAAAGAGCGTCAAAAAAATGAAGGTCAAGCTTATGCAAATGATGTGGTTCCAAAAGCCAAAGGGACAGCCGCTCGGTTAATGCAAGAAGCCGATGCCTATAAACAAAGTTTGATCGCCGCCGCCGAAGGTAATGCTGAACGCTTTACGCAATTAAATAACGAATACAAAAAAGCACCGCAAGTCACCAAAGAACGTTTGTATTTGGAAATGATGGAAAATGTGTTATCTAAAACTTCTAAAATTGTTGTTGATAGCGGTAAAAATGGTAACGGCGGAAATTTATTGTATTTGCCGTTAGACAAAATTATTTCTTCCACGAGAAATAATGAAAATTTTTTAGAAAATTCGCAAAATTCGCAAAATTCTCAAAGTTTGCAGAATTTTCATAATTTTCAGAATTCTAACGAGCAAATTTCTATAAATCAAAGTTCAAGCCAAAATCCCATGTTGGGCAGCGACGTTCCGCAAATAGAAACTCCACCGCGAGTTTTACGTAACGGAAATAATAATCTGAACTTAAACCTCAATTTAGACCGAAACAGAGAAAATAGATAAAAAGATAAAACAAAATAAAGCAAAAATAATTATGAAAAATAATATAAATGTAATTTTTTCAGTAGTAATTGCCTTGATAATTTTCGCGTCAATGAGCATTTTCACCGTTGATCAACGCAAATTTGCTTTGGTTTCGCAGTTCGGAGAAGTCAAGAGAATTATCAGCGAACCGGGTTTGAATTTTAAATTTCCGCTAATTCAAGACGTGCGATTTTTTGAAAAGCGAATTATCACAATGGATTCCGCCGAACCCGAACGCTTTATCACTTCCGAGAAAAAAAATGTGCTGGTGGATTCTTATATCAAATGGCAAATCGTAGATCCAAAGCTCTATTACATTTCCTTTGATGGCGATGAAAGTCGTGCCAAAATTCGCTTGAATCAAACCATCAACGCCGGATTACGCGAAGAATTCGGTAAAAGAACTGTTCACGACGTAATTTCCGGCGAACGCGATAAAATTATGGAGCAAATGCGAACTAAAGCCAACATAGACACCAAAAAAGTCGGAATCAAAATCGTTGATGTGCGATTAAAACGCGTGGAATTACCGTTTGAAGTTTCCGAAGCCGTGTTTCGTCGTATGGAAGCAGAACGCAAACGCGTCGCCAATGAATTACGTTCCGAAGGTGCCGCCGAAGCCGAGAAAATCCGTGCCGATGCCGATAAACAACGCGAAATTATTATCGCTAACGCTTACCGCGATGCACAAAAACTCAAAGGGGAAGGCGATGCCAAAGCCGCTGCAATTTATGCCGCCGCATTTTCTGACAATCCGGATTTTTATGCCTTTTATCGTAGTTTGGAAGCGTATGGCAAAGCATTTAGCAATAAAAACGATATTTTGGTTATCAGCCCGGATAGTAGCGAATTTTTTAAATATTTACAAAATAAGGAAAACAAATAAAGCAAAATTTCCACGAGATTTTCCAAAAAATTTTTGGAATTTCTCGTGGAAAAATAAAAAATAAAAAATAAAAAATAAAAAATAAAAAATAAAAAATAAAAAATAAGCAAAAATAGCAATGAGCCACGCAGCAAAATTTAATGGCAAAAGTTCTCGCATTATCGCTAATGAAGAATTGCAATCTGGTTATTTTGCCAAGTTAGAAATGGTCCGTTTTGACAATCCAAGCAGTTTTCATCCGTCGCCGTTATTGACAAACACGAACAACGCAAATTCTAACAATAACGCTAACTCCAACGCTGACGCCAATGAAAATGCTAATAGCGACGCTGAAAATGCCGAAATTCCTAACGATGCTGACGAACATTTGCAATATCCAACTGCCGAAGAAATCCAAGAAATTCAGTCTGAAGCGTGGAAAAGCGGTCATGAAGTAGGTTTTTCTACCGGTTATACCGAAGGTTTGGAAAAAGGTCTCACCGAAGGTTTTGAACAAGGTAAAACTGAAGGTATGAGCGAAGGCAGATCCGAAGGTTTAGAAATCGGAAAAGCCGAAGGTTTAGCAATCGGACAACGCGAGGGCTTTGATGCTGGAGAAAAAGAAGGTAGAGCAAAAAGCGAAAAAGAAAATATCAAAATTGCAAATCAAATTAAAGATTTATTGTCCTCGTTTCAAGAAGCCATCAAGCAGTTAGAAAGCGGAATCGCTGATGAATTATTACATTTGGCTTTAAAGATTGCCAAGCAAGTTATCCGTGCCAGAATCAATTCCGGCGGCGATTATTTGCATTTTTTAGTCCAAGACGCTTTACGGACTCTGCCGATCGAACACGGCACTTTAAATATTCGCTTGAATCCTGATGATTTGATGAATTTTCGGGTTTATTTGGAGGAACACCCGTCGCATATAAACATTATTACCGACAAAGAAATTTCTCGCGGTGGCTGTCAAATCACTGTTGGCGACACGCACATAGACGCAACTATTGAAAATCGTTGGAAACGCAGCATTTATCCGCTTGGAATTGAAGACGAGTGGCACGATCCGAATTCGGCGGAAAATCACTACGAGCGTGAGAATTCGCATAATGACGACGAAAGCGACGAAAGCGACGAAAACGATGCAAATAACGAAAATGCTGAAAATGCTGAAAATGCAAATAATGCAGCAAACGCAAATAACGCAAATAACGCAAATAACGCAAATTAAAATTTGAATAATTTCCACGAGAAAATCAAAATTTTTTATGGCAAAGCAAATCAAGCAAATCAAACAAATCAAACAAATCAAACAAACAAGGCAAAATATCAACGGAGTTTTTTTGTTAAATAAAGATAGCAACATTTCTTCTCAAAATGCTATGCAACAAATTCGCCGCTTGTTTAACGCCAAAAAAGCCGGACACATCGGAACGCTGGATCCGTTGGCGACCGGCGTTTTGCCGATTTGTTTTGGTGATGCTACCAAGTTTTCGCAAGATTTGAATAACGCTGATAAAACTTATATTGCCGAAATTCAATTCGGCGTAAATACCGACACTTGCGACGCTGACGGTCAGATTTTGGAAAATTTTCTGAACGATAACAAAATTGTCAATGCCGAAAATATTAACGCCAAAAAAATAAATGAAATTCTCGTGGAAAAATTTTCCGGCGAAATACTCCAAACGCCACCTCAGTTTTCCGCTATCAAAATCAACGGACAAAAAATGTATCAACTCGCCCGAGAAGGCGTAAAAATTGATATGCCGCCGAGAAAAATCAAAATTTATGTCGCAAATTTGTTAAGTTTTGATGCTCAAAATTTTACCGCCAAAATTGAAATTTCTTGTAGCAAAGGCACTTATATTCGTAGCATCGCTCGAGATTTGGGAAATTTTTTACATTGCGGCGGATATCTAAAATCTTTGCAACGCACCAAAGTCGGCGAAATTGATATTTCTGAAACGCTACGTTTTGAAACAATAAAAGATGAAACCACTGAAAATCTACAAAAATATATTTTGCCGATTGATTTTCTAATTCAAAAATTTGTCGCTTATGATTTGGCAGAACATCAAGAATCCGCTTTAAATATTGATAGATTTTTGCACGGAAATCCCATAATTCCTGATGGCAATTTTGACGATGGAGATTTTAAATTTCAGCAGTCGCAAATTTATAGAATTTATAACCAACAAAAATTTATCGGCACGGCGGAATATAAATTTTTTGACGCTTTACAAACTTTATGCCTTTGTCCGTTACGCCTGATTTGTAGCGAACAACGCTGCGTTTAACTTTTATAAACATAAACATAAACATAAACATAAACATAAACAAAAATTATGAATAACAACGTTGATTACTTCACTCCGTATTGGAATAATTTTTTTGATTTCTTGGCGATGGGCGGTTATGCCTTTTATGTTTGGGGATCGTTTTTGGCAGTCGCAATTATTATGTTTTTTGAAATTGTGATTATTAAAAAAAATTATCAAAAAACTATTCAAAAATTGAAATTATTAAACGAAAATAATTCAGATGAAAATGAAAAATAGACATCAAAAATTAGCAATCATTGTTTTGGCTTTAATCGTTATCGCCGCCGTCGTGGCGTTGGTTTTGAACGCTTTAAATAGCAATATCGCTTTATACATTTCGCCAAGCGACGTCAAAGCCGGAAAATATCCAAATGACAAAATTTTTAGAATCGGCGGTTTAGTCAAAGAAAATTCCGTGCAACGCCAAGCGGACGGCGTTTCCGTGAGTTTTATCGTCACTGATACAAATAACGAAGTAAAAGTTTTATATAAAGGAATTTTGCCGGATTTATTTTCTGAAGGTAAAGGCGTAGTGGCACAAGGCAAAATTGATAGCCAAAAAAATTTTGTAGCTCAAGAAGTTTTGGCTAAACACGACGAAAATTATATGCCTCCGGAAGCGGCAAAAGCTCTGCAAGATGCTCACGTGGAAGGCGTGAAGGCAAAATATGAAAATCAAGAAAATAATAAATAAAAACAACAATTTAAAAATTTAAAAATTTAAAAATTTAAAAATTTAAAAATTTAAAAATTTAATAAAAAATAATAAAAAATATTTAAAAAAATTATGTGGATTGAATTAGCCCATTTTGCTTTGATTTCGGCAATGTTTATCGCTTTATTTGCCGGTGTTATCAGCTTGGTCGGAGCCGCAAAAAATAAAGTCGCTCAAATGGCAATCGCCAAACCGAGCAGTATTTTGGTTTGTCTGTTAGTGAGTTTGTCGTTCGCTGCTTTGATTAACGCTTTTGTAAATGATGATTTTTCGGTACTTTATGTCGCAAATCATAGCAATACATTATTGCCGCTGATTTACAAAGTTTCGGCAGTTTGGGGCGGTCACGAGGGTTCTTTGTTGTTATGGATTTTGATGCTGACGTGGTGGTCGGCATTGGTGGCGGTGCTATCAAAAAAATTGCCGTATGAAATGTTAGCCAGAATTCTCGGCGTGTTAAATTTGGTAGCGTTCGGCTTTTTGTTATTTATTTTGGCGACTTCAAATCCGTTTTTGAGAATACTTCCGGCAGTTTTTGAGGGACGCGATCTCAATCCGTTATTGCAAGATCCGGGCTTGGCAATCCATCCGCCGTTGTTATATTTGGGTTATGTGGGTTTTTCGGTTGCCTATGCGTTTGCGGTGGCGGCGTTGCTGTCGGGCAAGTTGGATTCTGCGTGGGCGAGATGGTCGCGTCCGTGGACTACGGCGGCGTGGGCGTTTTTGACGCTCGGAATAATGGTTGGCTCGTGGTGGTCGTATTATGAACTTGGCTGGGGCGGCTGGTGGTTTTGGGATCCGGTAGAAAATGCCTCGCTGATGCCGTGGTTAGTTGGAACGGCGTTGATGCACTCTTTGGCGGTCACGGAAAAGCGTGGATTATTCCGTCACTGGACAATTTTGTTAGCGATTTCGGCGTTTTCCTTATCATTATTAGGCACGTTTTTAGTGCGTTCTGGCGTATTGACGTCGGTTCATGCATTTGCTACGGATCCGTCGCGTGGTTTATTTATTTTGTTATTTTTGGTTGCGGTTATCGGTTCGTCGCTGATTTTGTTCGCTTGGAGAGCATCAAAATTACAAGCACAACAATCGCAAAATAATCCAGAAAAAGCAATTTCTGCGTTTAGTATTTTTTCCACCGAAAGTTTATTATTAGTCAATAATATCTTGTTAGTAGTCGTTTGTGCAACAGTATTATTAGGAACTTTATATCCGTTAATAGTAGATGTTTTTAATGTAGGAAAAATATCCGTTGGGCCACCATACTTTAACGCAGTTTTTGTGCCGTTAATGTTGCCGATTTTGTTATTAGTAGCGATAGTAAATTATAGCAAGTGGAAGCAAAGTAGCATTATGCAAAATGTATTAAAAAACAAATTAGTAATTGCATATTTTGTGATTTCTTTAATACTTGCAATAATTATTCCGATAGTTTTGAATAAGCAAAATAGTGAGCAAATATTGTTGGAAAAAAATAATAGTATTCTCGTGGAAATTTGTTTATTTGCCGGAATATTTTTGGCGATAAATACTATTATCAATACGTTAATAAGAATTAAACAACAAGCATCATTATTTTCAGTGCCGATGGCGTTTTATGGAATGCAGATTGCTCATTTTGGTTTGGCTATTTTTGTGATTGGAGCGACCATAGTTTCAACTTATGAAATAGAAAAAGATATTAAATTATCTGCCGGAGAAAGTGTCACAATTTTGGATTATACTTTCAAATTAAATAGTATAAAAATTGTTGAAGGAGCAAATTACTCGGCGGCACAAGGTGATTTTGATTTAATTCAAAATAATCAAGTAGTAAATAAATTATATCCGGAAAAAAGAAACTATTTTTCATCAACAATGCCGATGACTGAAGCGGCTATTGATATAGGTTTTTGGCGTGATGTTTATGTTTCTTTAGCCGAGCCGATAGATAAAGATAAACCGCTTGATGCTTGGGCAATGCGTATATATTATAAACCTTGCGTTGATTGGCTTTGGTTAGGTTGCTTGTTAATGGCAGTCGGTGGTATTATTTCTATTTTAGATCGTCGTTATAGAAAAGGAATTGTAAAACAATGAAATTCAACAAATATATAGTTTTAGTTATCGTATTTTTTGCTTTAGTAATTTTATTGGCAATAGGTTTGAGTTTGGATCCTCGTGAAGTTCCTTCGCCGTTGATAAATAAGGCTGCTCCGGATTTTTCTTTGCCGGTTTTAGAAAGTCAAAATCCAAAAGAATTACTGCAAAGTAATACAAATAGCAAAGACAATGCAGAAAAAGTTGTAAATAACTTAAATAACATTTCTCCACGAGATTTGAAAGGAAAATTTTGGTTATTAAATGTTTGGGCGACTTGGTGTATTTCTTGCCGTGCGGAGCATACTTTATTAGTTGATTTTGCAAACAAAAATCCGGATGTTACTATCATCGGTTTAAACTATAAAGAAGTTCGCGGCGATAGTGATATAGATAGTTCTAAAATGTCGGAGGAAACTGAACGTTCTTTGGCAGATAGTCGGGCCAAAAAATGGTTAGTTGAACGCGGCAATCCTTACGATTGGGTGGCGATGGATTTAAACGGCAGAATTGGTATTGATTATGGCGTTTATGGGGTGCCAGAAACTTATTTAATTGATAAAGAAGGAATTATCCGTATGAAACATACGGGGCCTTTAACGCCGGAAATTATAAATAGTAAAATTTTGCCAACTATCAAATCATTAGGAATGTAATTTTATGCAAAAATTTTTAATTAGTAATTTAAAAATTTCAGTTATTTCAATAGTATTATTTTCAGTTTTATTTATACTTACTAACGCAAATTTTTATGCTTCTGAAATAACTGAATCAGCAACGGCAACTAATCCATTGCACGAAAAACGCTTGCAAAATTTATCAGCGGAGTTTCGTTGTTTAGTTTGTCAAAATCAAACTATTGCCGATTCTGATGCAGATTTAGCGGTAGATTTACGCAAAGAAATTCGCACTATGATTGCCGATGGAAAAACTGATGAGCAAATCATAGATTTTATGACCGAGCGTTATGGGGATTTTGTTTTATATCGTCCGCCATTTAAAGCACAAACCGCTTTGTTATGGTTATTACCAGCGGCATTTTTTGCTATTGGAGTGATGATATTTTTTAATTTTGTTACTAAAAATAAACGCAGTAGTCAGCAAAATAGTAATGAAAATAGTAATAATATTAGTGAAAACAAATTATCTGCTGAAGAATTACAGCAAGCAAAAGATTTATTAAAGTAATTATTTATTATGTTAAATGAACAAAATTTATTTATAGTCGGATCAGTTTTATTATTATTTTTGATAATAATTGTGTTGATACTTCCGTTATTTAAAATCAAAAATAAAAATACTATAAATGATAGCGATAGTAATAACAATTATAAAAATGTTAATTTGTCTATTTTGAAAGACGAATTAACCGAGTTAAAATTTCAGTTAGAAAAAGGTATTATCAGCGAACAGCAATTCAAAAATTTAGAATACGAATTGCAAGTAAAAGCTTTAGAAACTAACAAAAATAATAATAATGTAGAAAACCCAAAATTTGATTATAGTCCAGCAAAATATACCGCTTGGATTATTACTTTATTGTTGCCGATTTTTATCGGCGGAACTTATTTTGTTTTGGGAAATTCTAATAGTTTAAATCCTGCTTTGCGAGAAACTCCAAATGAATTAACTTTTGACCAAATTATTAGTTTAGTCCAAAAATTAGAAACTAAATTAAAAATGGAACCAGATAATACCGAAGGTTGGTTAATGTTGGCTCGTTCTTATAGAATGTTAGATAATCACCAAAAAGCTGTGGAAGCATTTGAAAAAATAGAATCTGAAATATATAAAGATGCTGAATTATTAGCGAACTATGCGGAATCATTAGCCGCCACAAATGCTGATGGATTAAACGGCAAACCCACGCAATTATTAGAAAAAGCCCTACAATTAGATAGTAATAATGCACACGCTTTATTTTTGTTAGGAATGGCGGAAGTAACTAATAATAATTTGAGTAAAGCAATACAATATTGGGAACGTTTATTGCCTTTAACAATTCCGGGCAGTGAATTATATTTAACCATTGAAAATGGTATTAAACTTATGAAAGAAGAGTTAAAAGAATCAAGCAAAAAACTCAATAAGTAATAACAGTAATAACAATTTTCCACGAGAATTTAATAATATTTTTTAGCAATTTTTAGCAATTTTTAGCAATAGTTTTAACAAAATTTATACATTATGAATACTAATAGTTCTAACAATTTTTCTACCGAAAATTTAATTTTTGATACCGAAATTATTCGCAAATTTGATGTTTCTGGCCCTCGTTATACTTCTTATCCAACTGCTGATAGATTTACTAATGACTTCACTCCAGAACAAGCCAAAATCGCTTTACAAAATCGCGATAAAAATTCGCCTTTGTCTTTGTATATTCATATACCTTTTTGTAATACCGTTTGCTATTATTGTGCTTGTAATAAAATCATCACCAAAAATCATAGTTTTAGTCAAGAATATTTGCAGTATGTTTTCAAAGAATTACAACTGCAACATAAGTTATTAAATGAGCAAAAAACTGACATTATTCAATTACATTTTGGCGGTGGAACTCCGACATTTTTATCTGATGAAGAAATGACTTTGTTGATTACTGAAATCAAAAAATACTTTAATTTTTTGCCGCACGGCGAATATTCTATTGAAGTTGATCCGCGAAAAGTCAATGAAAGCACCGTCAAATTGTTAGCCGAACTCGGTTTTAATCGTATGAGCGTCGGCGTTCAAGATTTTGACGAAAAAGTTCAAGTCGCCGTCAATCGCATTCAGAGCGAAGCCGAAACTAAATTGGTAATTGACGCCGCCAAAAAATATGGCTTTCATTCCATCAGCATTGATTTAATTTACGGTTTGCCTTTCCAAAGCGTCGCCGGATTTAATCGCACTTTGGATCGCGTTTTGGCTATGAATCCGGATCGTTTGTCGGTTTATAATTACGCTCACTTGCCGCAAATGTTTATGCCGCAACGTCGCATCAATGCTGATGATTTGCCGCATCCGGAAGAAAAATTAGCGATTTTATCGTCGGCGATTCAAAAACTCACGGCAGCCGGTTATGTTTTTATAGGAATGGATCATTTTGCCAAACCGGACGACGAATTAGCCATCGCTCAACGCGAACGCCGTTTGCATCGTAATTTTCAAGGATATTCAACTCACGCCAACTGCGATATGCTTTCGGTGGGAATTTCCTCCATCAGCAACATCGGCGGCTGTTATTACCAAAATCAGAAATTGCAGGAAACTTATTACAACGCCATAAATTCGCATCCGGACGAATTGCCGATATTTCGCGGTTATCAACTTGACGCCGATGATTTGTTGCGGCGGCAGATAATTCAGCAGTTGATGTGCCATTTTGAGTTAGATTTTGCACAAATAGAAGCAAACGCAACTACAAACATAAAATTCAGAGAATATTTTGCCGAAGAATTAGCGAGTTTGCAGGAAATGCAGCAACATAAATTGTTAGATATTTCGGCGGACAAAATCGTAGTTTTACCAGCCGGACGCTTGTTAGTTCGGGTGATTGCGATGGTGTTTGATAAATATTTGAGAAATAGACAAAAAGCCGGAACGTTTTCCAAAGTTATATAAAAAATAAAAAATAAAAATAAAAATTTATTTATAAATGTTTTCCACGAGATTTTGCAAAAAATTTTTAAAAATTATTTTTAAAATCTCGTGGAAAATTTTTAAAAATTTAAAATTTTTTATTTTTCAAATAATTTATTAAAAATAATTTATTAAAAATAATTTATTAAAAATAGTTTAGGAAATAGTAATTATGAAATTAGAAACTATCGCTTTACACGCCGGTTATACGCCGGATTCTACAAAATCTGTTGCGGTGCCGATTTATCAAACCACTTCTTATTCCTTTGATGACACGCAATACGGAGCCGATTTATTCGCTCTACGCAAACCGGGTAATATTTATACACGCATTACAAATCCGACGCTTTCGGTGTTGGAAGAACGCATTAACGCTTTGGAAGGCGGCGTTGGAGCGGTTTCTTTTGCCAGTGGAGCGGCAGCTATTACTACGGCGGTGCAAAATCTTTGTGAGGTCGGACAAAATATAGTTTCTGCTTCTACGCTTTACGGTGGCACGGCGACCTTGTTTGCTCATACTTTTCGGCGTTTAGGAATTGAAGTGCGGTTCGCTGACGCTGATAAACCGGAAACTTTTAAATCTTTAATTGATGAAAATACTCGGGCAATTTACTGCGAAACCATAGGAAATCCGTTGGGAAATATCACCGATATTGCAGCGTTAGCAGAAATCGCTCACCAAAATGAAATCCCGCTGGTTGTTGATAACACGGTCGCTTCGCCATTTTTATGCCGTCCATTTGAATTTGGTGCCGATATTGTGGTGCATTCGCTGACGAAATATTTGGGCGGTCACGGGACTTCTTTGGGCGGAATTATTGTGGATTCTGGCAATTTTGCGTGGAATAAAAAATTTGCGATGCTCACTGAACCGGATATTACTTATCACGGAATTTCTTACGCCAAAGATTGCGGAAAAGCCGCTTATGCTGTCCGAGCAAGAGTTTCTATTTTGCGTGATACCGGCGCCGCTTTGAGTCCGTTCAACGCATTTTTGATTTTGCAAGGCGTGGAAAATTGTGCCTTGCGGATGGAAAGAACTTGCGAAAATGCAATCAAAGTTGCCGAATTTTTATCAAAGCATAAAAACGTTGCGTGGGTGAATTACGCTGGTTTGAGTAGCAATAAATATCACAATTTGGCAGAAAAATATACCAAAGGCAAAGCCGCTGGAATTATGACGTTTGGCGTGAAATCGTCAAAATTATCCGGAAAAGCCGCCGGAGCATTATTCCAAGACAGCTTAAAATTGATAGTCAGATTAGTAAATATTGGCGATAGTAAATCGTTGGTATGCCATCCGGCTTCTACAACGCATAGCCAGTTATCCGACGAGGAATTGTTAGCCGCCGGAGTATCTCCAGATATGATTAGATTGTCAGTTGGCGTGGAACATATAGACGACATTATTGCTGATTTGAATCAAGCGTTAGAAGCGTTAGATAAATAATTAGTAAAAAATTTAGTAAAAAATTTAGTAAAAAATTTAGTAAAAAAATTAGTAGCAAAATTAGTAATATTTTTAGTGTTATGGATACAATTACTGAAAAAAAATATACAACTGCAAATTTTGAAGGTTTATTCAAATTAGAAAATTTAAGCGATAATAAAACAAAATTTTTGATTTACGGTTTGGGAGAATCTGGAAAAGCAGCAATAAAATTTTTGGCTTCGGAAAACGTAGAAGCAAAAAATATTTATATTTTGGATGATAATATAAATTCCAAAAATTGGGAGTTTATAACTGAAGAATTTGTAATTCCAAAAGCAAATATTTATTGCGGTTTTATTATTGATAAATTTACGAAAAAATTGTTTGCTGCTTTTGAAAAATTTGGTAAAAAAATTATCACGGCAATTCAGAAGCAAAAAATAAATTATGTTATTTTATCACCTGGAGTTTCAGTCAGAAATTGGGAAAATATTTTAAAAAATATTCTGCCAACAAATGAAAATACTGACGAAAATAATGCCGCAAATAATAGCGAAAATAGCGAAAATAGTAACAATAGCAACGAAAAAGTATATATAAATTATAAAAATTATATTGACTTAATCAGCGAAATTGATTTGTTTTTATGGGCAAAAAATAAATATTGTCCAACTTCCAAATTAGTTGGAATTACCGGTTGTAACGGCAAAACAACAACAACTGCTTTGACTACGCATTTATTTAATTCTGCTGGGATTTCTGCGATTGCTTGTGGCAATATTTCGCCGTCAGCAATTCAAGCTTTGTTAGATATAAAACAAAGTGAAAATAGCAATAACTATCCGCAAGTTTGGGTTTTAGAATTGTCAAGTTTTCAATTAGAAACTACGCATAATTTAAATGCCGATTCTGTTGCAATTTTAAACTTGGAACCAGATCATTTAGATCGCTACAATAATGATTTGTTTAAATATATTTTTGCCAAAACAAATATCTTGCAAGGCTCCCGAAGTGCTTGGTTTAATAGAAGTGATACAAATACTTTAAACTTCTTTGGAGCATTTCAACATCACGATATTTATAAAAAAGCAAATTTGCGTTTAAACTTATTCGGAGTTGGACGTTCAAAATTTGATAAAAAACCAGAATTTCCACAAGGTTTTTTTTACAATAGATTGACTAAATTTTTATGTCAAGGCGAACAAAATTTAATCAGTAGTGATGATTTAAAACTCAAAGGCGAACATAATATCGCAAATGCGTTAGCAGCGTTGGCTTTATATAATTCAGTTGTGAATTTTATCAAACTTGATAACGAAAATGGTGATACTTTCAAAAAAAATTCTTCAAATCTCGTGGAATTTGATTTATTAAGCGATGACAAAAATTTTGATAAAGTAATTACAGCTTTAAAATCATTTGATAATTTGCCGCACCGAGTGCAAATTGTGCATCAAGAAGATAATGGAACTATCTTTATAGATGATTCAAAATCTACGAATATTTCCTCAACTATTGCCGCATTAAAACAGGTCAGAAGTCAAATGCCAGAAGATGCTATGCTTGGTTTAATTCTTGGAGGCGAAGCAAAGGATCAAAATTTTGATACTGATGAATTTTATAAAGCATTACAAGAAGCAAATATTTTGCGTATAGAATTATTAGGAAAAGCCGCTAAAAGTTTGCGGAGTATGTTGATAAAACGCAATGAAGCCGCCAAAGTTTATAACGCAGCACATCCTGATAATAAACAAAAATTGATACGTTATAAAATGGCAGAAACTTCTATGCCTTATGCGGTTTTCAATTTGGTTAAACATATTAAAAATCAACCCGGTTCTGTGATATTATTATCTCCGGCTTGTGCAAGCACTGATATGTATAAAAATTACAAAGAACGTGCGGATGATTTTGTAAAAAATATTGAAGTAGCGTTGCAAACTTGGAAAGATAAAAAATCTATTCCACGTCCAGAAAGTGCTAATAATAATAGTAAAAAACCTTTTAACAAACATAAGAAGCAATAAAAATTATGAGTATTATTGATTTTCCCGGAAACAAAAATAGTCAGCAGAATAGTAATAAGCAAAAAAATAAGGACGAAAATACTATTCCATCACAAAAACCCTATTTAGTTCGTGCTATTTATGATTGGTGTAGCGATTATGGTTATAAACCTTATTTGGCAGTTGCTGTTGATAAATTCACACGCGTTCCAAATGAATTTGTCAGCAACGGGCAAATAGTTTTAAATATCAACCGAGAAGCCGTTAATAAATTAGAAATTTCTAACGATTATGTTTATTTTTGGGCAAGATTTTCCGGCGTAGAACGCGAAATTTTTATTCCCATCGGCAGAGTTATTGCTATTTATGCCAAAGAAAATGGCGTCGGTATGCAATTTATGCCGGAAGATTCTCCTTATGACGACGATGATAATAACCCAAATAATCCAAATTTGCCAAAAGGTTTGCATATTGTTGAGTAAATAATAAACGCAATTTTCCACGAGATTTCCAAAATTTTTTATAGATTTCTCGTGGAAAATTTGTTTTAGTAAAAATTTTAGTAAAAATTTTAGTAAAAATTTTAGTAATAAATTTAGTAAGCAAAATAGTAATTAAATTAGTAAAAAAATTAGTTATCAAAAAAATGAATAATAATTATTGGTTATTGCCTGAATATTTTTCCGACGCTTTGCCAAATGAAGCGTTCAAAATTGAACAAATTCGCCGCAAATTATTAGATTTGTATTTTGAAAATAATTTTGAGTTAGTAATTCCGCCGATGTTGGAATATTTAGAATCGCTGATGACCGGCTCCGGCAAAGATTTAGACCTGAAAACCTTCAAAATTATTGACCAGTTTTCCGGACGTCTTTTGGGAATTCGTGCCGACATAACGCCGCAAATCGCCAGAATTGACGCCCATTTGTTGCTAAATCGGCAGCAGCAAATCAACAAATTATGCTACTGCGGCAACGTGCTTTACACCAAGCCGGACAACATCACGCAAGGACGCGAACGCCAACAAATCGGCGTGGAAATTTTCGGCGACGAGCAAATCAGTGCC
Source organism: Dechloromonas aromatica (nom. nud.) (assembly GCA_004555545.1). Lineage (GTDB taxonomy): Bacteria > Pseudomonadota > Gammaproteobacteria > Burkholderiales > Rhodocyclaceae > SFHR01. Next base: position 32,600 of record SFHR01000002.1, on the reverse strand, counting down.
GATTTTGAAATCATCAATTTGCTAAAAACTTCGTTGAACGCAATTCAAGTGCCGTTGCGTCGCATAGACCTAAATCACGTGGGAATTTTCTCCGCTTTGGTTGAATTGTTCTCACAACTCGTGTTATCGCTCAATGCCCAACAAATCGGCAAATTGTCGAAATTTTTACAGCATAAAGACATACCAGCTTTGCAAGAATTTTTCAGAAAAATCTATTACAACAGCCAACATAGATTGAACGGCATTCGGCAGGATGCTCTACAAATTATCGGCGAAATTTTCTGCGAATTGCCAAATCTATACGGCGATGACGCAAATGTAGTTTTACAAAACGCCGAAAATTTATTCGCAAAACTGCATCAAATTGACAAACAAAAAAACTTGATCCAATTAACAAAATCTATGGAAGATTTGCGTTGGTTGATCTCCCAAAACGCCAAATTTAACAACGCATTATCGTTGGATTTGTCGGACTTGCGAGGTTATCATTACCACACCGGAATAGTTTTCAGTGCATACGGAGGAACCCAAGATCAGCCGTTAGAATTAGCGCGCGGAGGACGTTATGACGGCGTCGGCAAAGCGTTCGGCAGAGAGCGTGCAGCAACAGGATTTTCAATGGATTTGCGGACATTGGCGAAAATATTGATTTAAAAAATAAACAAAAACCAAATTTCCACGAGATTTATCAAAAAATTTTTGGAAAATCTCGTGGAATTTAATGATTCTCAATTATGATACTAAAAAATTTAGACACAAATTTTGTTAATGAAAAAGATTTTCAAAAATTGATTTTTGAAAATGAGTTAATTAAACAAGATATAGCTAAATTATTGAATATAAAAATGACTAATTTTAAATTAGTAAAAGAAGATGAGTATATAAATAAAATAACCGCAGATTTTACAGTTTTAAATAATAATATAGTTTCTGCAATTATTGAATGCAAAGGTGGGAATATTGGAGTTACTGAGTATGTAAGAGGAATAGGTCAAATTTTTCAATATGAATACTTTGCAGAAAATGGATTATCCAAAAAGAATTATAAATTTTGTGATATAAAAGATTTTAAAAGTGTATATATTTTTCCTGATAGTGTGCTGAGAATAAATGATTTTAATATAGGTTTATTCAAATATCCTAAATCAAAGTTGATTATTGAAATAAATCAATTTTCTAATGCGGTTAGAATTATTACTGATAAAGAATTAAGTTATTTAGCAGATAATAAAAGAAATAATTTAAAAGCAATTAGTCAATATTATATACGTGACATTCGCTTGTTTGAAATATACTTTGTTCTTAAAGTTTTATCTATATATAAATTAAAGAATAAAATAGTTAATAGAAAAGAATTAGAAAGTAATATTTTAAAAAAATCTAATTCAATAAATAATAGTAATTGGAGAAATGTTTTTATAGCATTAAGTTCGTTAGGGTTAATTGATAAAAATAATTATCCAACTAATGCAGGCTTTAATTTAGTAAATATGGATTTTCCAAATTTTGCATTAACAATTTTAAAATCTTACATAAATCCATATATTAAAGAAATTTTTAAAGTATTAAATGAAAATCAAAATCAAAATTTAAGTATTAACGAAATAAAAGAAAAAATAAAAGAAAACTATAATAATGTAGATGTTTTATTTTTAACAGAATCTGATGGAAGATATATATCAAGCTGGTTAAATATAATTAGAGATGATTTTGGATTTATAAAATTTAAAGCAAGAAGTAATGACCGAAAAATTATTTTAAATTATATGGAATATAATGATGAAGCAGTTATAAAAACAATTAAAAATCATTCAAAATACTATGAATTTAAGAATAAATTTTTGGAGATAATTGATGCAATATAACTTTAATATTTGTGAGTTTTTTGCCGGAGTTGGTGGTAGCCATTTAGGTTTTTTATCTAATGGATTTAAAAGCGTTTATGTCAATGATATAGATGATGAAATGTTAAAAACTTTGACTTTTAATAATCCAGAACTTCAAAATTCCATTGTAGATAATTCAAGTATAACAGACATTGATCCACAAAATTTAAAAGATAAATTAAAACAAAATAATGTAAATGATATTGATGTAATTTTTGGAGGAATTGTTTGTAAAGGTTTTAGTTTGGCTGGTGAGCGTTCTCCAAATGATTCAAGAAATCATTTTTATGAATATTATTTGAATATAGTAAAAGAATTACAACCAAAAGTTAGTATTATTGAAAACGTAAAAGGTCTTTTGACAGCTCAAATTCTTCCTTTAAATACTCCGAAAAATATATTAGAAAAAGTAGATAATTTATGGCAAGAATTAGAAAATTTTAAAGGTAAAAAATCTGAATTAAGAAAGAAAAATTTAATTACTGAAGAATTTGAAAAATACGGAATAGATTTACGAAAAAAAAAGAAATTATTGGTGCAAGAAATATCAATTTATACTAAAAAAGTAATTGATGATATTGTAAAAATATACAATGAAATTGGTTATAATGTTGAATATAAAGTATTAAATTCTGCTTGGTATGGAAGTAGCACAAAACGTGAACGTTTAATTATTGTTGCAACAAGAAAAGATTTAAAAGGCAAATTTGAATTTCCATTTCCTGAATATAATGATATTAGTATCAATACAAAGATGGATTTTAAAATATGTAATAATGAAATAAATTTAAACTTTAAATCACCAATAACTATACGGGAAGCATTGAATAAAATAAATTATGAAGATAGTAATGATGTGGATAATATTCCTATGAAACATAATTTAAAAACTATTGAAAGATTTAAGTATATAAAAGAAGGAGAAAATATACAAAGCAATATGGAAAATGTCCCTGATAGTTTAAAAATTAGCAAATTTTATTCTCGTGGAAATACTATGAGATTAAAATTTGATGGCTTAGCACCAACACTTGTTCCAGGTCATAGCAATTTTCCTATTCATCCGGTTGAACATAGAAGCATTACGGTCAGAGAAGCGGCAACTATTACAGGTTTTCCATTAAATTATAAATTTTTTGGTTCTCACAGCAAAAGGTGTGAACAAGTTGGAAATGCTGTTCCTCCTCCATTAAGTTATGCGATTGCGAAAAGTGTAAAAGATTTTTTAATAAATCAAAATACTTAATATTAACTAATAATTAAAATTTTTCCACGAGATTTTTATAAAAATTTTTCAAAAAATTTTTTAGATTTCTCGTGGAAAAAATTTTTATTCCACATTTTGCATTAAATAAATACTAATTTCTGCTCCGCAAACTTTATTTTTATCTTTGGCATCGCAGATATTTTTGATGCTAATTTTGCCGTTATGCTCTTCTATAATTTTTTTGACTATCGGCAAACCCAAACCGGTGCCTTTTGGCTTTGTAGTAACATACGGCTCAAAAATTTTAGATAACAATTCCGGCGGAAAACCATCGCCATTATCTGCAATTTTTAGTTTTATATATTTGCTATTTTTTGCAATTACTTCGTCAGAAATTTCCGTAGAAATAGTTATTATTTTTTCATCATTTATCTTGCTTTCCAAGGCATCTTCTGCATTGCGTAATAAGTTATGAATTACTTGCCGTAATTGCGTTGCATCTCCGATTACTAATGGCAAATTGTGCTGTAAATTTAATATTATTTTGGCGTTAGAACTTTCATATAAGCCAAGCATTTCCGTAATTAGTTCATTGATATTTAATGGTTTTAATTCCGGCATAGGCAAACGTGCATATTCGCGGAAATCATCAACCATTCTTTTCATTGCTTGAACTTGATTTATTATAGTTTGTGTGCCTTTTTGTAAGATATTTTTATTTGTATCGTTTAATTGTTGGTCTTCTAATTTGAATTGTAAGCGTTCAGCAGAAAGTTGTATGGGAGTTAATGGATTTTTTATTTCGTGTGCTAATCGTCTCGCTACTTCTCCCCAAGCGGCGGAACGTTCTCCGGCAATTATTTTTGTTATATCATCAAACACTACTACTTCACCATTATTATTAGGTAATTTTGATCCTCGTAATAATAAAACTTGTTGCCGTTCTGGGATTTCTAATTGTAATTGCCATTGATTATTATTATTATTACTATTATTATTACTATTACTACTAAATCTTTTGCCGATATTATTGTTAATATTATTGTTAATATTATTTGCGTTATTTCCTTCCGAAGTAAATTGATTTAATAAGTTTTTAGATAACTCTTTTTGACGTTCCCACTTCAACAAAGAAGTATGTAATAAACCCCGCAAATTATCGTCCAAAATATTTTTAGCACCGCCGTTTGCTGTGCGTAAAATCAAATGTTTATCAAACACCAAAACTCCGGCGGAAATGTTTGCCAAAATAGATTCTAAATATGCGTGAGCGGCTTCAATTTCTATGCGATGACGTTCATTATCTTGCCGAGCTTGGCGGAGTTGATTTGTCATTTTGCCAAATAATTGCGTCAAGGTAGAAAGTTCATCACGACTATGTTGATGTTTCAAAAAAATTTTATCATTTCTCGTGGAAAAATCTCCTTGCATTACCGCTTTTGTTCCTTCGGATAAAAATAGCAAAGGTGCGGTTAGTCGCCGAGCAATATAAAAAGTAAATAAAAACGCCGAAAACATCGCCACTAACATAGTAAAAGTTAGCGTCATAATATATATGCGATTTAAACCACTACGCTCTAATTGCAATGCTTGATAATCTTTATAAACTTCTTGGACTGCGTTTAAATTTTCTGCTACATTTAATGGGACTTGCTGGATTATTTGTAAGATTTTTGGTTGATTTTGATTTTCATTTGCCGAATGCAAACGGTTATAGTTATAACTCAAATTCAAATTTAAGTTTGCATTATTACTCTGCAAAGGCATCAAAATTCGCACAAATAATTCATTTTTATTTTTATTATTAGTATTATTATTAGTATTAGTATTAGAATTTTCAAAAATATTAGTTACTGTTTGCGTTTTTGCGGTTTTCAAATCCGACAACAAAGGTAATGAAGCAAATGGATTTTTGAAATTACTAACGCTGTTATTTTTAAAATCTATACTATGATGAATTGCCGAAACTAATAACTCGCCATTGTTTGCATTAAATAATGCTGCAGATTGAATATTTTTAGTTTCTACATATTTTAATAACTCTAATCTTTGGCTTTCTTCGTTAGTTAATAATGATAATTCTTCGGATAATAATTTGGCTTTATTAACTTGATCTGCATACAAAGAATCTAAGGTTGCTTGACCTAATTGAATACCGGAATTTAATGCGTTTTCTATGCGTTCATCAAACCAGTTTTCTATGGAACGGTTGATAAATTTCACCGAAACCGTATAAACTAAAACTGCTGGAATTAACGCCATACAAACGGAAATAAAAGTAATTCGCCATTTTAGTTTTGCTCCAAAAACTTGATATTTGTAATCGTGCAAAATTTTAAGAATCTGCAAAAAAATAAAGGCGAATAAAATTACGCCTAAACTTATATTTATTGCAAAAAATGCAGAATAATAATCGGATAAAAAATCTATTTCCACGAGATTTCAAAAATTTTTTTTTGAGTTTTTTTAGTTTGTTTTATTCTTTTTTATCTTCGGTGGCTTTGTTAAATAAAAATTGAGAAATCAATTTTTCCAAAACTACTGCCGACTGCGTTTTTTTGATTACATCTCCGGCTTTGAAATTCTGCTCATCGCCGCCGACATCCAAACCGATATATTGTTCGCCGAGCAAACCCGCCGTGTAAATACTCGCAAAAGTATCTTTCGGGAACACATAACGCTGGTCTATATTCATTTTTACGACAGCTTCGTAATTTTCAGTATCGTAATAAATATCGGAAATTCTGCCGACTAAAACGCCGGAACTTTTGACGGCTCCACGAACTTTCAGACCGCCGATATTTTCAAAACGGGCTTCCAACGGATAAGTTTCGCCTAATTGAGCGTTGGCAAAATTTCCGACTTTCAAAGCCAAAAATAAAATCGCTGCAAAAGCGATCGCCAAAAAAAATCCGACCCATAAATCTATCATTGAGCGATTTAACATAATTTTTCAAAATCCTTTTTTTGTTGATTGTTTATTGTTTATTGTTTATTGTTTATTGTTTATTTTTTTAAACGCCTCTAAACATAAACGAGGTCAAAATAAAATCTAACGCCAAAATACTTAACGCCGACGTAACAACGGTTCTGGTTATAGCCGATGACACGCCTTCCGCTGTGGGAACGCAATCATAACCCTGAAAAACCGCAATCAAAGAAACCGCAAATCCAAAAACTACGCTTTTGATAAATCCATTAACAATATCAAAGCGAAAATCTACGCTGCCTTGCATTTGCGACCAAAACGCTCCGTCATCCACGCCGATAAATACCACGCCGATTAACCAACCGCCGATTACGCCCATCGCCGTAAATAACGCCGCCAACAACGGCATAGAAATCACGCCGCCCCAAAATCTCGGAGCCACAATTCTGGCAATCGGATTGACCGCCATCATATCCATTGCGGTTAATTGTTCTGTTGTTTTCATCAAGCCGATTTCCGCCGTGATTGAACTTCCGGCTCGGGATGCAAATAATAATCCGGCGACCACTGGCCCTAATTCACGCGTTAATGATAAGGCAACCAAGATTCCTAACGCTTCACTGGAGCCGTAGCGTTGCAAAGTTTCATAACCTTGCAAACCTAAAACTAATCCAACGAATAAACCGCTAACCAAAATAATAGTCAGCGATTTCACGCCACCGAAAAATAATTCGCGTAATAACAACGAAGGACGCAAAAACGTAGTCGCCGATTGTTGCAACGTCGCTAATAAAAAGCGAATTGCAAAACCAAATTGCCAAATGTATTCAATTCCAAGATGTCCAATGTTTTGGAAAAACTTTTTTAAATACATATTTTTTGTTTTTTTGTTTTTTTATTTTTTTGTTTTTTTGTTTTTTTATTTTTTTGTTTTTTCCCACGAGAAATCTAAAAAAATTTTTGAAAATCTCGTGGAAAAGCGTTTATTTCTTAAACGCGTAATAAATAATCGCGGAAAGCATCGCGTAATCTTGCCATCGGTTGAGCCTTATAGGCAAATTTATCACGCCGATCCATATCGTGAACTACGCAAATTTGGTCAAATTCAAAGATAACTAAACGACCATCATCCAACAAAGCACAGTCCATACAGAAATAATCTAAACCGGTTTTTTCGTATAAAGCCATAAAAGCGTCAGCAAATTTTTCGGCGACTTCGCTAAAACCTTGATTCATAAACTGATTTTCTTCGTCGCGACGATTTTGTTGATTTTCATCATACATATTTGCATTTACGTAATGGACTTTCCAGTTTTCGGAAATCGCCAAATGGCAAATATAGGGCTCACCTTCAACGACGGCAATTCGCATTTTTCTATATAAATTATCTTTGGCGGATTTGTAATCAACAAACTCAGAGGCAAAATAAAGATGACTTTGCGGTTCTTGTTGTTGTTGATTTTGGTAATAAATTTTGAGTTCGTCCAGATTATCAATTTTTTCTAAACCACGTCCGGCTTGAGAACCGGCTGGACGAATAATGAATGGAAATTTGAGATTTTCCGGCAATTTTGCATTAGCCAAATCTTCCGCAGGAATTGAAAAAACGTCCGCCATTACTAAATTCATATCAGCAAGTTGGGCGATTTCTTTACTTGCAACATCGCGGCGAGTTTTGCCGATTGCTTTTGGAGAATTGATTAACGGAGTTCCTTGCTCGTCTTCCCAGTTATTTTCTAAATATTCAGCGAATTTTTGTTGCCATAAAGCGGCATTTTCTCCGCGATAACTCTGATCCGCAAAACCGCACATCGCTACATCGTGTTCCGGAATTTCATCGGTCAAGAAAAATTGAAAATCTTCGCTATTTATATTGTCAAAATCATCGTTTATGTAGTAATAAACGATTTCTACGTCGTCAAATTCCAACAGACAATCTAATGGCGTGTTGGTTGCCAAATTTCCCGGAATAACAAACATCAACAAACGCAAAGAAACCGGTTGCCGTGCTGCATTACGCAAATATTCGCGGGAAATATTTAATGCTTGTAATTGTGCGTTATGGGCTTCTTTTGGCAAACCGATGCATTCCAAAACGATAGATAAATTTAGCCAAGCGTTGGCGTTATCAATATTTTCGGCAGTTTCTACAAATAATGCTTTTGCGAGTGGCATCAAATTTTCGCCGTTAATGCTACAACGTAAAAAAGGTGCAATTCCAAGATAATCGCTGACTTCGTAATTTTGTTCGCTCATAAATATAAATCCTTATTTTTTGTGATTTTGTGTGAATTTTTGTGTTATTCGTTGATAAATTTTCCACGAGATTTTAAAAAATTTTTTTGATTTCTCGTGGTAATTTTGCGTTTGCTTTGTTTATGCTTTCAAATTTTTTCCTAACAAATAAATTTCATTGCTACGGCTACGCGAGGCTTTTGGTTTGCGGATTAAAACTTGCTGAAAACTTTGTTTCATAGCATTTACAAAATCATTGTAATAACTGCCTTGAAAGCATTTGATTAAAAATTTTCCACCATTTTGCGTCAGATGATTTTGACAAAAATCTAACGCCAAATCGCATAAATGCGAGGAACGTGCTTGGTCAATATTTGCGATTCCGGAAATGTTCGGAGCCATATCAGAAATAACCAAATTGACTTTTTTATCTTCCGTCGGAATTAAATCTACGATTTGTTGCAAAATTTTATCGTCGGTGAAATCGCCGTGAATAAAATTAACGCCAGAAATCGGCGAAATTTCTAACAAATCTACGGCGATGATTTTGGCGGAATTTGCCAAAAGTTGAGAATCTAATTTTTTGGCAACATATTGCGACCAACTTCCGGGAGCGGCACCCAAATCTACGACGCAGAAATTTTTTTGATTTGTGTTAATCAAATTATCTTTTTGATCAATTTCTTGTAATTTAAAAATTGCCCGAGAACGCCAACCTTGTTGTTTTGCCAAATGCACAAAATTATCGTTGACGTGTTCGTGCATCCAGGCTTTGGAAGTTTTGGATTTGTTTGCCATAGAATTTTTTATAAAAAAGAAAAAAATTAAAATCACAAAATTTTTAGATTTTAAATAATTTTTTCTATTTTTATTTATGCAAGTTTTTCGTGGAATTACGCATTTTGAGCGATTTTGCAGAAATCAAAATTTTTGTAGTTTTTTAACTATCGGCAATTTTGATGGAGTGCATCGTGGTCATTTGAAGTTAATCAAAGAAGTAACAACTTTGGCGGAAAGTTATAAACAGCATAATCCAAAAGTTATATTAAAAACGATAATTTTGACTTTTGAGCCGCATCCCAAAGAATTTTTTGATATAGCCAACGCTCCAACGCGTTTATCAACTCTGCACGAAAAATTGCGACTGTTGGCAAATACAAATGTTGATTATGTTGTGGTTTGTCCGTTCACTGCGGATTTTGCAAAAATTTCGGCGAATGATTTCGTGCAAAAAATTTTGTGTGATATTTTTAATGTCAAAAAAGTTTTTATCGGCGATGATTTTCGTTTTGGAGCCAAGCGTCAAGGCGATTTTAAGTTTTTGCAGGAAATCGGAAAAAAGCAAAATTTTGAGGTTTTTTCTATGCAAACATTTTTTGAGCATAAGCCGGAAAATTCACAAAATTTGAATGAGCGTATTTCAAGTTCCTTAATTCGTAAAGCGTTGTGGGACGGCGATTTGCAAAGAGCAAATAATTTGCTTGGCAGAATTTATAGCATAGACGGGCAAGTGCGGAGCGGTCAGCAGTTGGGGCGTAAATTAGGTTTTGCGACGGCAAATTTATTTGTTCGGCATAATCCGGTGCCGATGCAAGGCGTGTTTGCAGTGGAAATAAAAATAAGCGGGAGATTTTTCAAAAAATTCAAAAAAAATACGCAAAATCTCGTGGAAAAAAATCAAAATCAAACACAAAAACGATATTTTGGCGTAGCGAATTTGGGAATGCGTCCAACGATTAACGATAAACAAAAAATGCGTAGTATTTTGGAAGTGCATATTTTTGACTTTAATCAAAATATTTATGGCGAACATATTGAGGTTTTGTTTCATAAAAAATTACGCAATGAGCAAAAGTTTAATTCCTTGGAAGAATTACAACAGCAAATAAATATAGATTGTCAAAAAGCCAGAGATTTTTTTAATCAGTCCCAAATTTAGTAAGCAAAAAATTATGCAGTATATAAATAATATAAGTTGTATTTTAGTATTTGCGTTTTTGACGTTTTCTATGACTATAAAAGGAGCGTCAAATGCAATACTTTTTTTGATGTTTATAACTACTTTAATTTATGCGATTAAGTTTCATAAAAATAATATACAAACTAAAATTTCTCATAATTTACGCAAGTTTTTAATTTGTAGTTTTTTAATTTTTTCGTCGCCGTTTATATTAACTTTTATTCAATTTATACTTGGTTTTCCCATCAAAGTAAATTACTTTGATTCTGTTTTGAGATTCGTTTTATCTGCTGCTTGTATTTTTTTATTGCCGTTTATAAATAATAATATAAATAATGTAAATAATGTAAATAATACTGAAAATAATGTCATAGAAAAAGGTTTAGTTGGAATAATTTTGGCAGCTTTTGGTTTAGGAATTTGGGGTTATTTAAGCACAAATATTCCACATTTTATGTGGATTGATAGCGAACGAGCTTGGAATGGTTTTAGTAATCCAATTCCTTATGGTTTGATTTGCATAATGTTCGCAATGATGGCGTTAATATTTCCATTTTCTATAATACAAAAATACTATAAAAATTGTAAATTTTTGAAATTTTTGAAATTTTTGAAATTTTTGCAATCAGAACAAGTTTTTTTGAGTATCAAAATATTAGCATTTTTGGCAGGTTTATATGGTGCTTATCAATCAGGTTCGCGAATTGCTTTGTTAGTATTTCCGCTATTTATTTTTGCCGCAGTTTATACAAAAACAACGCTTAATAAACGGCAAAAATTTTTATATTTATGCGGATTTTTGATGTTAGTTTCCACGCCTTTATTAGTTTTTAATAATAAATTTTCTAATAGAATTCAAGATGGTTTTAATGATATTGAAAAGTATAAATCTGTGCAAAATATCAACAAAGAAACATTAAGCAAAAATAATAATTATAATACTTCTATGGGTTTGCGTTTTGTGATGTGGTCGGAAGCTATGAAAATAATTAAAACTGATAATAATTGGATTTTTGGAATAGGAAGATCTAATTTTATGCCGACTATGATAAAATTGCATAGTGAAGGCAAAGTAGTTGATGAAATAAGAGCAACACCGCACCCGCATAGTGAATATTTCAATAGTTTTGTAGAATTCGGAATTTTTGGTTTAGTTTCCTTATTATTGATATATTTATTTCCGTTGCTGTTTTATTGTAATAAAAGATATTTGCAACATAAAGATGAAGCGGTAAAATTTGCTGCAAGAAGCGGCATAATTTTGAGTTCTGGATATACTATTGCAGGAATATTTGATTGCTATTTTTGGATAGTTTCTTTGGTGAATTTTTATATATTAACAAATGTTATATTTATGAGTTTAATATTATCAAAAACTGCGAAATTAAAAGAATAGTAAAAAACAATTTTCCACGAGAAATCAAATATTTTTTATAGATTTTTTATATTTTATGCAGCAAAATAAACCTTTAATTGCGATTACTAGAACTATTCAGCAAAGTAATTTTTTGCGAGAACAACTTGAATTAAATAATTTTGATTGTTTGCTTTCGCCTTTGATTAGTATTGAAAAATTAAATACTCAACATAAAGATTTTTTAGCGTTACAAAATATAAACTTAAATGATTATTTTGCAATAATTTTTATTAGTCCAAACGCCGTTAATTTTGGTTTGTTGTATTTAATAAAACAAAATAATAATTTTGAAAATATCAATTTAATTGCTATTGGAAATAGCACTGCAAAAGCAATACAAAAACATAATTTGAGTTATATAATTAACGATAAAAATGCGGCAAAAAATTCAGCGGAATCTGTTTTAGAATTAGATATTTTTAGCGATAGTAATCAACAAAAATATAATAATAAAAAAATACTTTGGCTACGTGGAACTACGGGAAAAAATGATGTAATAAATATATTAAAGCAACGTAATTTTGATGTTGATGTAATCAGTTGTTATCAAAAAAATTATACAAGTTTTGAAGATAATTTGCCTTTGTTAAATTTGTTATCTAAACAAAAAATTTCTGCCTTGACTATTCATAGTTCTGATAGTTTGATTATTTTGCAAAAATATATTTTAAAATACATTAACGAAAACAATTTTAAAAACGATTTCAGCAATGAAATTTTACATAATATATTAAAAACTCCGTTGTTTGTAATTCATAAAAATATCGCAGAAAAAGCAAACGAATTCTCGTGGAAAAATATTATTTTATGCAATACAAACGATAATGATTTAATATTAAAATTAAAAGATTATTTTTTATAATTATTAAAATTATTATAATTAAAATTACGATTACAATTACAATTACAATTACAATTACAATTACAATTTTATTAAGTTAATAAATATTATTATGACTAACGAAGTAAATACAAATTCTGCAACAAATACTAATAACATCAGCGACAATAATATTAGTAAAAAAACTACTAACTCAACGCCTTATTTTTTATGGTTTGTGGTTTTATTATTAGTCGCTGCTTTGGGTTATGTTTCTTATGTTGGATATGAAAAAGAAAAGGAATTTAATTCCGTTGTTAATGATTTGAAACAAGTTAATTTGGAACTCAAAAAAAATGCTGATGACGCCGATATGAGTTCCAAAAAAATAGGTTTGTTGGCTGACGAACAAACTTCAACAGATAACAAATTAAAAAAGTTAGAATTGCAACAAAATAAATTAGCAAAACAAACCGAAGATTTATATAAAATCAAACAAGAATTGATAATTAGTAAAAACGAATTATTGCTATTAGAATCTCGTCAGGCAATATTTTTGGCAAAGCAAATTTTACATAATAAATCTGATTTGCAGCAAACAATTTCTATATTAGAAAACTCTAAAAATCAAGTAGATAATTTTTTACAAAATAATATAGATTCCTCGCAAAATGAATTAGTCAAACAATTACAAACTGCTTTAAATAATGATTTGAGTAAATTGAAAAATTTGCCGGTTTTAGATATTCAAAAAATCAGCAAACAATTAAATTCTATTGCCGAAGATAGTTATAAATGGAATTTGTTTTATACAAGTCATCCGACCGAAAATTTGAATACTATAAATAATAAAAATAGCAAAAATTCCACGCCAAGCATCACAGAAAATAATGCAAAAAACAATAATACAAATCTCGTGGAAAATATGCAAAGTACGCAAAATAGTAATCAAAATAGTCCGCAAAATATTCAGCAAAATAATAATACTGCAAATCAAAGTTTTTTTGATAAAAGTATAGATTATTTATATGATGTCGTGGAAAATTCTTGGAGCGATATTCGCGAACTAATTCGCATTCAAAAAATAGAAGGAGATAATAAAGATGACTTTTTATTATCTCCGCAACAAGAATGGTTTTTACGCGAAAATATACGTTTACATTTAATCAATGCAAAATTGGCTTTGTTAATGTATCAAGGCGACGTTTTTAACAGCGAATTAGATTTATTACAACAAAAAATTTTTCGCTATTTTGATAACAATAATTCGCAAGTAAAAAACTCCTTGCAAGTATTACAAGAATTAAAAAATACTCCGTTTATTAAGTTGCCAAATTTAGAATCAGAACAAGTTTTAAATAACTAAAAAATAAGTAAAAAAATACTCTTAATTAAATCAATAGTAAGTATATGAAACACCTTTTTTGGATAATAGTTTTATTTTCATTAGCCATCGCAGCAGCATTATTTGCACAAAATAATCACGGCTATGTTTTATTCGTAATTTCTCCGTATAGAATAGAAATTTCTCTGAACTTTTTTATAGTTAGTTTGGTCGTTTTACTTTCCGCTTGTTTCATAATTGTCAAAAGTATAAATTGGTTATTTAATATATCGCAGCGAGTGAAAAATTTCCAACAACAACGTCGCTTAAAAAATGCAAAACAAACCTTGCAAGAAATACTTTGTTTGTTGTTAGAAAATCGTAACGAACAAGCTTTAATAATTGCAGAAAAATCTTATAATACTGATTTTTTGCCGACTTTATCTGCACTTTTTGCTGTCCAAGCGTGTAATAATTCCATCAAAAATATTGACGAAAATTTACTCAAAAATAATGATAGTAAATCGCAAAAAATAGATAAGTTAGAAAAAGAAAAATTGCGTTTAGTAGAACTTTCTAATTTGTGGTTAGATAATATCCAAAAATCATTAAAAAAAGATAAAGATAATAATCAATTACAACAATTTGAAATCGCATTAGCAATGTTATCAGCAGAAAATTTATATACTCAACAAAAATATGCAGAAGCATTACGAATTTTGCAAAATATACATAATAGCAAACGCTTTAAAAGTTTGAATAAAAACCAAAAAGCAGATATTGTAGAAAATCCAAAATTTTTGCAATTACAACTCAAAATTTATACTGCATTAAATGATGAGGAAAATATCAAAAAAATTACAAATAGATTGAATAAGTAAAAATTATTGTTTGTAATTTTTTGTATTTTTATTTTATGTTTTTTGTGTTTTGGCGATTAACTTAAAACCATCAATTCCTGAAAAAATAATTTTGTTTTCTCGTGGAAAATTTTCAAATTTGTTATAACCTATAAATTCATTAGTCAAAGTTATTTTTTTGATTGCTATACCATTTATTTTTGGCAACTGATATTCTGCAAAAATGAACGCTCTAATTTGGTTATAAATTTCAAAACTACTTTTATGCAAATCAATTTTTATATTATTAAAATCTACTGATTTTTGCGAATAGTAAGACGAATTTATATTAGTTTGCGGGGTGCTTTTATAATCATTACTTATCAAATTTTTTATAGTATTTTTAAACAAACTAAAACCATTTTTTAAGTATTTAAAATACAAATCTCTTGCGGTATCTTTCACATCAATTTTAAATAATTTTTGTTTAATTATGTCGCCGGTATCAATTCCATCATCTATTTTATGCAAAGTAACTCCGGCTATTGTTTCTCCATTTAAAATCGGCAAAACTGACGTAAACATACCTTTATATTTTGGCAAATTTGAAAAATGTATATTAAATAATCGTTCGCTTTTAAATAGTTTAGTTTTAATAATCTTGTCAAATTCTAACGAAATAAAAAGTATATTTTCAATGCTATAAATTTCCGGAAGTGTTGAAGTTTTAATATTATTATTTAATGCAAATTTTTTTAGCGATTTCTGCCAACTATCAATACCATTATCATTAGCATTTATTACGACAGTAATTTCATTTTTGCTGATTTTTAAAGTATTTATTAAATACTCAACTGCATTGACTGCAATATCATTTTTTCCGGCTATACAATATCTATAATCCATAGTAAAAAACTCCGGAAAAATAAGTATTGTTAAAATGCTTCAAAAACGCAATATAAGCGATTATGTTGCGTTTATTTCGGAAGGATTTACCCCCCCCCCTGCTAAATAAATACAATTATCACAAAGCAAATTAGCATTGTTATCATCAGAAATTTTATTACCACATTTACAAACATAAGCTTTAAAACTTGCAGGATTTCCATACCAAAGTTGATTATTTGGAACATTTTTAGTAATCACACTTCCGGCACCTATCATTGCAAATTCTCCGATAGTAATTCCGGGCAAAATTGTTGCATTAGCACCAATGCTACAACCGGTTTTCAAAAAAGTTTTTGCAAATTCTCGTGGATATTTTTTACTACGCGGCTTTAAATCATTAGTAAAACTAACATTTGGCCCAATAAACACATTATCTTCAATAGTTATTCCATCGTAAATTTGCACGCCACTTTTTATCGTAACATTATCGCCAATTATTACATCATTTTCTATCAAAACGTTCGCACAAATATTGCAATTTTTACCTATTTTTGCATCCGGAAAAACCACGCAGAATTGCCAAATTTTAGTCCCAGCACCTACATTTATGGATTTAACATCGTTAATAATATTTTTGTTATAATAATTATTATTGTTCATTACTTTTTACTACTTTCAAAAATTCATCATAATTGCGTATATAATCACTTTCATTATAAAAGTCATCTGCCAACACTAATAATACACAATCAGGACTAAAATTTATCATTTTTCGCCAAATCAAACCGCTAATATAAAGCCCTTGATTTGGATTATTTAAAGTAATTATTTCGTTATTATTTTCTGGTTTTCCATTATCTAAAACTATCTGACAACTTCCGCTGACTGCTATCAAAATTTGCTGCAAATTCAAATGTGCGTGAAAGCCACGTTCTACTCCGATTTTTGTATCAAAAATATAATATACGCGTTTGATTTCAAACGGAATATTTTTATTATTTTCAATAGCAATTAACGAACCGCGACTATCGCCTTTTATTTCAAAATTTATACTTTCAAATTTTGTTGGGACTAACGATTTTTTTTGAGTATTTTTATTCATATTTTTTTGCAAAATTTCCACGAGATTTCATTAAATTTTTTTGGTTTTTTTATGGTTTTTTTATGGTTTTTTAAAACGATTATAACCCCATAAATATTGTTGCGGACATTGTTTAATCAATTTTTCTAAATACTTATTTATTTGCTGCGACCGCTCCAAAATATCGCCTTTTAATTCTTTATCCGAAGGTTTGGAAAAATACAAACGATAACCGCGACCAAAACTCAAACGCTCGGCATAAGCAAAAATTATATGCACGTTTTTGATTTGCGATAATTTTCCCGCCAAAACCATCGTATAAGCCGGTTTGCCAAAGAATTCTAACCATTCGCCCTCACCGGATTTTGGAACTTGATCCGGCAAAATCCCAACAGCGTGAGCTTTTTTCAATGACGATAAAATTTTTTTGACGCCGGACAAATCCGCAGAAGCCAAATGTAAATGTTCGCGTTGCCGACCTTGCAAAATCAAATTTTGCAGATTTTCATTTTTGGCTTTTCTATACAAAACGGTTATATTTTTTATATTTCCAAAGTAGTAGGCAAAATATTGTGCCGTGATTTCAAAACAGCCCAAATGTGGCGTTATAAAAAGAATTCCATTTTTTTTATGCTGTAAAGCGTGGTGTAAAATTTCAGAATTGACAACATTTTTTGCTTTGATATATTTTTTCTTATCAAAAATTTCTTCGGAGGACAAACTCCAAAGTTTTAACATTTCTACGACTTGACAACCGGCATTTCCGGCGACTCGTAGCCGCATTATCCAACGTTTTTCGTTGATTAAATTTAGGTTTTCGCATAAATGTTGGCGATAGGTTTTGGAAAATATGAAAATCAAAATTCCCAAAACATAACCGAAAAAGTGTATAAAAATCAAAGGGATAAATCTGAAAATTGTTAAGAACGCCGACATTGTTTTATTTGTTGATTTAAAAAATTTTTTCCACGAGAATTCTAAAAAAATTTTTGGAAATCTCGTGGAAAATTTTTGTTTTTAAATTTTCAAAAATATTTTTTAAAATGCTTGTTATATTATTTATTTATTTATTCATTTATTCATTTATTCATTTATTCAAATAACTTTTTAATTATTTATTTTTAATTATTTAATCTAATCGTTTAATCGTTTAATCATTTAATCGTTTAATCATTTAATCATTTAAATTCTCAATTATTTCACAATGACGGAACAATCAGCTGTTTTAAATTTACCGAACAATCAAACTTTTCAAATCCCTATAATTGAACCAGTCGCCGGAAAACCTTGTTTAGATATACGCAAATTAGGTTCGCAAACTCAACATTTCACCTATGATTCCGGCTTTTTATCAACCGCAAGTTGCCGCTCCACCATCACTTTCATTGACGGCGAACAAGGCGAATTATGGTATCGTGGCTATCCTATTGAACAATTAGCCGAAAAATGTAATTTCTTGGAAGTTGCATATTTGCTCAAAAATGGCGAACTTCCAAACGCTCAACAAAAATCAGAATTTGAAAATATCGTCGTGCATCATTCTTTAATTCACGAGCAACTAATTAAGTTTTATCAAGGATTTCGTCGCGACGCTCATCCGATGGCGGTTATGACCGGCGTTGTCGGAGCGTTATCGGCGTTTTATCACGACGTTATGGATTTTCGCACGCAACAAGACCGCGATACGAGTTATGTGCGTTTGTTAGGCAAAATGCCGACCATTATTGCGTTGGCGTATAAATATTCCATCGGAATGCCGTTTATGTATCCGGATAATGAATTGTCGTATTCTGGGAATTTCTTGCGGATGATGTTTAGCAATCCGTGCGAAGAATTCAAACTCAATCCGGTTATAGAACGTGCGTTGGACATAATTTTTATATTGCACGCTGATCACGAGCAAAATGCATCAACTTCTACGGTGCGTTTGGCTGGTTCGTCAGGAGCGAATCCGTTTGCTTGTATCGCCGCCGGAATTGCTTGTTTATGGGGGCCAGCTCACGGCGGAGCAAATGAAGCGTGTTTGAAAATGTTAGAAGAAATCGGCGATATAAAAAATATTCCGCATTACATCAAACGTGCCAAAGATAAAGATGATAATTTCAAATTGATGGGCTTTGGGCATCGCGTATATAAAAACTTTGACCCGCGTGCAAAATTGATGAAAAAAGTTTGCCATCAAGTTTTACAAGAATTAAATTTGCAGGACGATCCGTTATTCAAATTAGCAATGGAATTAGAAAAAATCGCTTTGGAAGATGATTATTTTGTCTCCAAACAATTATATCCAAATGTTGATTTTTATTCGGGAATCGTGCAAAAAGCCATAGGAATTCCTACAAAAATGTTCACCTGCGTTTTTGCGTTAGCCAGAACTGCAGGTTGGTTAGCTCAATGGGAAGAAATGATTACCGATCCGGAATATAAAATCGGACGTCCGCGTCAGATTTATGTTGGACATCAAAAGCGTGATGTGCCGGATCTTTTACAAAGATAAAAACAAAAACAAAAACAAAAACAAAAACAAACATAAAAAAACAATTTCCACGAGAAATCTCAAAAAATTTTTGGGAAATCTCGTGGAAAAGTTTTTGCTACTTTTCAAAATGATAGAAAAATTATAAAATTTTAAATTCTTAAATTTTTTAGTTGTCTAAAAAATTTGAGAACTTTCATATAACTGAAAATTTAGTTTATTTAATTAAATTTAATTTCAATTTTAATTTCAATTTTAATTTTAATTTTAATTTTAATTTAATTCTTTTTTGAGTTTTGAATAAAAAAATAGATAAATCCTTGAATACTTCATTAGATTTCTTTAAAACATTAGATGCTGGTTTAACCGGCGATAAAAGCAACAATCCCATAAATATCAGCGAAGAAAACGTTGGCAATATCACCAACGGACGCGTTGTTGCCGCTCACGGTCGGCAATATGTTGTGCAGTTAAATGATGGTCGCTTTTTGCCATCATTTCCACGCGGCAAAAAAAGCAACGTTGCTTGTGGCGATTTTGTGCAAATTATGGAAATCGGCAATTATCAAGGTGTTATAGAAAATATTCAGCCACGCCATAGTTTATTTTATCGTGCCAGTGAAGCTCGGCAAAAATTGATCGCCGCCAATGTTGATTTGGTGATCGTCGTTGCTGCCGTTGAACCAGATTTCTCGGACGATTTGATCGCTTGTGCTTTGTTAGCCGCCGAATCCGAAGAAATTGATACGCTGATTTTGCTAAACAAATGCGACATTGCTATTCCGGAAGAAAAATTAAACAATATTCACGAACGGCTACGCATTTTCACTGATATTGGCTATGATGTTTTAGAAATTTCGGCAAAAACTTCGCAAGGTTTGGACGAGTTAATTCCATTGTTAGAAGGCAGAACTTCGGTTTTAGTCGGACAATCTGGAATGGGAAAATCTTCGTTAATAAATCGTTTGATTCCGGGAGCTCAAGCTACAACCGGCGAAATTTCTCGGGCATTGAATTCTGGACGGCATACTACAACGAACGCCACTTTATATCGTCTGAATGCCGAAGATAAACATAACAAAAGTGCAATTATAGATTCTCCGGGTTTGCAAGAATTTGGTTTGGGACATTTAGATCGCGAGGAAGTGGAATTTGCTTTCCGCGAATTTCGTCCATATTTGCGGCAATGCAGATTCCGAGATTGTCGGCATTGGCAAGAGCCAGATTGTGCGTTATTAGAAGCATTTGAAAACGGAGAAATTCATCCAAAACGCTTTGATTTGTTCAGACGCTTGATTCAAAATAAATATTAAAAATAAAAATAAAAATAAAAAATCAAAAACAAAAATAAAAATAAAAATAAAAAAATATTTTCCACGAGAAATATAAAAATTTTTTTGGAAATTTTTTTGAAAATTTTTTTGAAAATTTCTAAAAAATTTCCAAAAACTTTTTATAAAATCTCGTGGAAAATTAAATTAACTAAACTATTTTTATTTATATATAAATCAAATTCATAAAACTTCAATGAGTAACTACAACAAAGATTATGTAATTGGCATTGATCCGGGAACTTCCAAAACCGTTGCCATTGCCGCCGAAATCGATGAAGATAACAATTTGAATGTTCTTGGAATCAGCAAAACGCCATCCAAAGGCATTCAAAGTGGCAGAGTGAGCAACATAGAAGAAATGGTGGAAACTATCAATATTGCTGTTGATGAACTACGCAATGAAGTTCAAGGTTTGGATATTGGCAATGCTTATGTTAGTATTTCCGGCGATCATATCAGAAGTTCAAATTCTACCGGTTTAGTGGCGATTAAAGGAAATGAAGTTACAGAATTAGATATTGAAGAAGTAATCAAAACTGCCAAAGCCACTTCTATTCCCGCAGATCAAGAAATTTTACACACCATAGTTCAAGAATACAAAATCGACGGACAATACGGCATTGACGAACCGATTGGAATGAGCGGACGCCGTTTGGAAGTGCATACGCATATTGTCTCCGGCGGAATTTCTGCGATGCAAAATATTATCAAATGTGTGCGTCGTTGCGATGTTGATGTCAATGATTTGGTTTTGCAACCGTTAGCCGCAAGTCACGCCGTTTTGTCAAAAGATGAAAAAGATATCGGCGTTTGTTTAGTTGATATCGGCGGCGGAACCATTGATATTGCCGTTTGGACAAGTGGAGCAATTCGGGCGACTTGGGTTTTGCCAATCGCCGGAGAACATATCACCACCGATATTGCAATGGTAATTCGCACACCAAAATCAGAAGCAGAAATCATTAAATGCAAATACGGCACGGCTATCAGCGAATTAGCAGAAGTTGAAGAAAGCATAGAAGTTATTGGAATTGACGATAGACCAACTCGCTCATTAAGCAAACGTGCATTAGCCGATGTAATCCAGCCACGCGTTGAGGAAATGTTTGAACACGTTCAGGCAGAATTACGGCACGGCGGATTTATAGAAGCATTGTCGTCCGGCGTGGTTTTGACCGGCGGAGCGAGTGTAATGCCCGGAATGGTGGAACTTGGCGAAGATATTTTGGGCGTTCCGGTGCGTTTGGGTATTCCAAAATACAAAGGCAATTTGAGCGAAAAAGTTTGTCGCCCGGATATGGCAACCGCTTATGGTTTGTTGTTAGAAGCATTAAATCAACGCAAACGTAGCCAAAAAATCCAAGAAAAACAAAATATTGGCGATACTTTTTCACGATTAAAACAATGGTTTGTCAAAAATTTTTAATAAGAATATAAAAAATAAAAAAATATAAACAAAAAAAGAAAGTAGCAAAAAAAATGTCCGAGAAAAAATTTTCTGCATCTGATGCATTATTAAATCCGATTTTCAAAAATAACCCAATCGCTTTACAAATTTTGGGAATTTGTTCGGCGTTAGCGGTTACATCAAATCTCAAAACTGCGTTGGTTATGGCGATTTCCTTAACTTTGGTAACCGCTTTTTCCAACTTTTTTATCGCAATGATTCGTAACCAAATTCCTGCGTCAATTCGGATGATCGTGCAAATGGTAATCATAGCCTCGTTGGTGATAGTGGTGGATCAAGTTCTCAAAGCGTATGCGTTTTCGTTGGCAAAACAATTATCGGTGTTTGTCGGCTTGATTATCACCAACTGCATCGTTATGGGACGTGCCGAAGCGTTCGCAATGCAAAATCCGCCGGGAATTTCTTTTTTGGACGGCATCGGTAACGGCTTGGGTTATTCAACAATGTTGATAATTTTGGGCGTAATCCGCGAGTTTTTAGGTTCCGGAAAATTGTTCGGCGTGACCATTTTGCAAACAATCAATGACGGCGGTTGGTATATTCCAAACGGTTTGTTATTGTTGCCGCCATCAGCATTTTTCTTGATTGGCTTGTTAATTTGGGGATTGCGTTCGGTTCGCAAAGAACAAGTAGAAAAAGCCGCTTTTGAATTGGCTCCGCAAACAAGATAAAAAATAAAACAAAATAAACTTTTCCACGAGAAATCTCAAAAAATTTTTGGGAAATCTCGTGGAAAATTTTTATTTTTTGTTTTTTTATTTATTTACTCCAAATTTTCTTGAATTTCTATTTTTTTGTGTTCTGCTTCTGCGTGATGATTATGTTCCGCGTGATTTTCGTGTTGGCTGATCCAAAGTTTATGCGTATCAACTAACAAGCGATAATAATTTTCCATTGCATCAAATTGATTTGTCCGGCTTTGCAAAATTGTATCCAACGCCAAACGCTGTGAATTCAGCAATTCATTTAACGTGCCTTCGCCGAGTTGATATGCACGTTTTTGCATTTGAGAGGCTTTTTGAGCAGCTTGTTCGGCAGACAACGCAATTTGCCATAAATTTTGAGATTGCTTGGCGTTATAAAAAGTATTTTTTGCCATTGCTTTGATATTTTGCTCGGTGGCGTTTGCCGTGAATTCCGCAGATTTTGCGTTGGCGATGGCTTCTTTATGAGCAGCAAAGCGAGTGCGTCCGGGAATAGGAATGCTCACCGAAAAACTCACCACGCGATCAGCGGCGTTGGATTCGTGTCCGTAAGTGATGCCAAAAGTAGGATCCGGCAGACGTTCTAAACTTGCTCGGTCGGCTTGATTTTGTGCTACTTTTACGGCGGCTTTGGATAACAAAAATTCGTGCGAATGTTTTAAATATTCATCTATCCAAAATTGCTCGTTTTGCAGATTTTGCTGAAAAAATGAAAGCTGATTATTATCATTATTATTATTATTATTATTTTGATTATTTATTGGCGTAGCTTTGATATTTGGAAATTTATGCCGCAAAATTTCATTAGTGCTATTAAATTTGGTTTGAGCTTGAAATAATAACGCTTGTGCTTGTTTTAACGCACTCTGCGTTTGAATTACTTCAATATTCGCTACATCGCCGATTTTATGGCGTTTTTGAAAATGCTGATATTGTTGCTCGTATAAATTCACTTGCTTTTGTAAAGCATCTACGGCGGCATAATCACGCTGCCAAGAAAACCATAAATTCAAAAATAATCTTGCGGATTCGTGCAAAGCGTCGCCGTAAGCGATTTGTGCGTATTCAACTAATGAATTGCCGATTTTTTTGTCAGCGAAATATTTTCCCGGAAATCTGAACGTGCGTGATAAAGCGGTTTCATAATCTTTGCTACGCTCTGATGGTGTGGTTCGCGAACGATTTTTGGTAACCGTATAACCTACTTCAAATTCATATTCGCCGTAACGTAATTGTTTGGCTTGTTGCTTTGCTGCTTCTAAATCTTGTTTGGCTGCCAGAACTTCGGGCAGATTTTCTAAATTAGCGATGACTAAATTTTCAGGCGGCAAACCATAGTGAGAAATCTTTGCCGATTTTGTTTCGGCGGCAAAAATATTTGCTGAACCAGCAACTCCAAATAGCGTGGCAAAAATTATAGTTTTGATAGTTTTGATAGTTTTGATATTTTTCATCAATAAAAAAATAAATAAATAAATAAAGAAAGAAAGAAATAAAGAATTTTGAAGTAAAAAAATAAATTAAAAAAATCGTAAATTGTAATAAAAAAATAAAAAATCCACGAGATTTCATAAAATTTTTTTAGAAAAAATAAATAAAATCTCGTGGAAAATTTTTATTTCTACAAATTAAGAAAATATTAAAAATATTAAAAATATTAAAAAGATTAAATAATGAATAATACAAATCATAATCAAGACAATAATCCTCTGAATCTCCCACCTATACAATTTGCCAAAGAAATTCTGCCGATTTCCTTAGAAGAAGAAATGAAAACTTCTTATTTAGATTATGCAATGAGCGTAATCGTCGGACGTGCTTTGCCAGACGTCCGCGATGGCTTAAAACCTGTGCATAGACGCGTGTTGTTCGCTATGAACGAATTAGGCAACGATTGGAATAAAGCATACAAAAAATCCGCCCGTATTGTCGGCGATGTAATCGGTAAATATCACCCGCACGGCGATCAAGCAGTTTATGACACGATTGTGCGTTTGGCTCAAAATTTTTCTATGCGTTATTGCTTGGTTGATGGTCAAGGAAATTTCGGCTCTGTTGATGGCGATGGTGCTGCTGCTATGCGTTATACGGAAATCCGCATGGCAAAAATCGGGCATCAATTATTAGAAGATTTAGATAAAGAAACCGTAGATTTTGGTGCTAACTATGACGGCTCGGAACAAGAACCGTTAGTATTGCCAACGCGTCTGCCAAATTTGTTAGTCAATGGTTCGGCTGGAATTGCCGTTGGTATGGCAACGAATATTCCGCCGCACAACTTAAATGAAGTAATCAATGCTTGTTTGGCAATGTTAGAAAATCCGCAAATCAGCGTAGAAGAGTTAATGCAATATATTCCAGCTCCGGATTTCCCAACGGCTGCTTTGATTTATGGAGTCGCCGGAATCAAAGAAGCGTATAAAACCGGACGCGGTCGCATTATTATTCGTTCCAAAGTGCATTTAGAAAATATCGGCAAAAATAATAATCGCCAAGCCATTGTTGTTGATGAAATTCCATACCAAGTAAATAAAAAAGCTTTGATTGAAAAAATCGCCGAGTTAGTTAATGATAAAAAAATTGACGGCATTTCTAACATTCAGGACGAATCAGATAAATCCGGAATGCGAATTGTCATTGAATTAAAACGTGGCGAAAATTCTGACGTGGTTTTGAATAATTTGTATAAACAAACGCAATTGCAAGATAGTTTTGGAGTGAATATGGTTGCGTTAGTAAATGGTCAGCCAAAATTGTTAAATTTGCAGCAAATTATCCACTATTTTTTATTGCATCGTCGCGAAGTTATCACACGCCGCACGATTTTTGATTTGCGTAAAGCCAGAGAACGCGGACATATTTTAGAAGGTCTGGCGATTGCTTTAAACAATGTTGATGAAATTATTGCTTTGATTAAATCTGCGGAAAATCCAGCGTTAGCCAAAAAAATGTTGATAGAAAAATCTTGGCAAAGTGATGTCGTTTTGACTATGCTCAATGCAAATTCTGCATCTGCGGAAAATTTTGATAAAACGCAATTTTTCCACGAGATTCGCCCAGAAAATTTAGACGATATTTTTGGTTTTAATGAAGAAAGTCAGCAATATTTGCTTTCTGATTTTCAGGCTCAAGCAATTTTAGATTTGAAATTACAACGGCTAACCGGCTTGGAAAAATCTAAAATTATCAATGAATATAAAGAAATCATCAGCAAAATTTTGGATTTCATTGATATCCTGAAAACCCCAAAACGCGTAGATAACATCATTGCCGATGAGTTAAATTTATTACGCCAACAATTTTCCGGAGATAGCGATAAACGGCGTTCAGAAATCGTTATCAATACGCAAGAACTCAACACCGAAGATTTGATAACACCAGAAGATATGATTGTTACAATGTCTCATAGCGGTTATATCAAATCACAGCCGCTGGCGGATTATCAATCGCAACGGCGTGGCGGACGCGGTCGCCGAGCAACAAATATCAAGGACGAAGATTTTATTGACCAGTTATTTGCCGCAAATACACACGATTATTTGATGTGTTTTTCAAATCGTGGTCGTTGTTATGTTTTACGCGTGTTTGATGTCCCGCAAGGCAATTACAACGCACGTGGCAAACCGATAGTCAATTTATTCCCAGCGTTGCAGGAAGGCGAAAAAATCAGTGCCGTTTTAGCGGTCAAACGCGAAAATTTTAGTCAAGAAAATCATTATATTTTTATGGCAACCAAATTAGGAACGGTCAAAAAATCTAAAATTGTGGATTTTGCCAACGTCCGCCGTAACGGAGTCAATGCAATTAACTTGCACGAAGGCGATGATTTAATCGGAGTTTCGCTAACCGATGGCAACAGCGATATAGTTTTGGTCTCTGATGCCGGAAAAGCAATCTGGTTCAACGAAAGCGAAGTGCGTTCTATGGGAAGAAGTGCCGCCGGAGTTAAAGGGATGCGTCTGAAAGAAAAACAAAATGTATTGTCCTTATTGGTTGCTTCCGGCAACGACGAGGAAAAATCTAAATATTCCATTTTAGTTGCCACCGAAAACGGCTTTGGTAAGCGTTCAGCGTTATCGGATTTCCGTCAGAGTTCGCGTGCTGCTCAAGGTGTTATCGCCATCGCAAATTCAGAACGCAATGGCTCGGCAATCGCCGCCTGTTTAGTTCAAGATGAAGATCAAATTATGTTGATAACCACCAACGGCGTGATGATCCGCACCCGAGTGAGTGAAATGCGAGAAATGGGACGTAATACACAAGGAGTAAAAATCATCTCGCTCGGAGATGGCGAAAA
This sequence comes from Dechloromonas aromatica (nom. nud.), assembly GCA_004555545.1. Classification (GTDB taxonomy): domain Bacteria; phylum Pseudomonadota; class Gammaproteobacteria; order Burkholderiales; family Rhodocyclaceae; genus SFHR01. Next base: position 5,735 of record SFHR01000002.1, on the reverse strand, counting down.
ATTAGTAGGAATGGAAAAAGTCATTTCCGACTCCGACGATGATAACGAAAACGCCGAAAATTCAGAAAATAATTAGAAAATAAAAATAAAAATAAAAATAAAAATAAAAAATAAATTTTCCACGAGATTTCCAAAAATTTTTTTAGAATTCTCGTGGAAAATTTTTAATAGTTAAAAAATTCAAAATATAAAAATATAAAAATATAAAAATATAAAAATATAAAAATTATGGCTACTCAAAAAATAAATACTGATTTTGATTCGGCAGAAAATTTAGACCAAATTACTCAATTTGAACCGCAGCAAAAAATTTTATTTCTGCCGCTTTGGTGTGATGGCAAAATGTTATTGTCGCCCGTGCAATCTTGGGAAACTATTGAAAATCGTTGGAATGTGCCTTTATGTGATCAAAATGAAACTAAAAATTGTTTAATTTCGGCACAAAAAAATTCTTCCGTTTGGAATAAAAAATCTCCAAAAGAACGTTTAGATTTTTTACAAAAATGGCTTGATTTGTTATCAACTGATTTGTATTTGCAGCATTTTGAGAATAATTTTTTTGCCGAACCTCAACGTAAAAATTTACTGAAAAATTTCATAGAAAATATTCAGCAGCAAATAAATTTGAATTCTCATAAGCAAGAAATCGCCGAAAACGACGGAGAAAATATTTGTTTTTTGGTCGCCGATAATTCAAATTACGAACTCGGCGAGGAGCAATTTTTCCAAGATTTTGCAAAAGTATTTGTATCGCAAATTTTCGTAGCCGGAAAAACTTTAATCATAAATCCGTCTCCGAATTTATCGCCGTTGATGTTGGCTCTGATGGAATTGACTTCGCGGACGCAGCCAAAATTCCCAGACGGTGTGGTAAATGTGCTGCACGGCAAAGGCGGAGTAATCAAAGGAATTCATAAAAGTTTTTCAGAGGTCAAAGCTGCCGAAAACGAAAATATAAAACTGCAATTTGAATTTATCGCAAATGCAAAGCAAAAACAGCATTATTTAGATTTAATCAATAAGAATTAAAAATAAAACAAACAAAATTCCACGAGAAATCCTAAAAATTTTTTGGAAAATCTCGTGGAAAATGTTTTTATTTTTTATATTTTTATTTTCCCATTTGCCGTTCGCGTAATTCTGCCAAATGTTTGCATTCTATGCACAAACGAGCTGTCGGACGTGCTTCTAAACGAGAAATCCCGATTTCTTCTCCACATTCTTCGCAATAACCGTAATCATCGCGATTTATCGCAGCCAAAGTTTCGTCTATTTTTTTGATGAGTTTGCGTTCGCGGTCGCGGTTGCGTAATTCAATCGCCATATCGGTTTCTTGACTGGCTCTATCATTTGGATCCGCATAAATGGTTTGAGTGTCTTGCATAGAAGACATAGTATTTTGAATATCGGAACTTAAACTTCGCTTCTGGGCGTTTAGAATTTGACGGAAATGATTTTTTTGATTTTCGTTCATATATTCTTCGTTTGCTTGTAAAACATAACGTTGAATATTTGTTGAAGGAACTAAGTTGCTACTATTGATGTTGTTGATGTTATTAGTTTTATTTTTTGGCTCGTTTTTAGTTTCGCTTTTAGTTTCCGTTTTAGTCGCTTTTTTAGTAGTTGTTTTAGCAGCCGTTTTAGTAGTTTTAGTGGTTGTTGTTGCTGATTTTTTAGCAGTTTCTTTTTTAGCCACCGCCGGAGTTTTTGCTGTTTTTGCTGTTTTTGTTGATTTTGTTGCTGTTGCTTTTACAACTTTTTCAGCATCTTTTTTATCATCTTTTTTGCCTGTTGTTTTGGCAGTTTTTGCGGCTTTGGCAGTAGTTTTTTCGCTCATAATAAATGCTCCTATAAAAGATAAAAGTATAAAAAAAGTTATTTTTTGGATTTGCTTTTGATTATTTTAGTTGCCGGTTTTATGTTTTTTGCAGATTTTTCAAAGATTTTTTTGCTGACATTATTTTGATTTTTAACGTTTTTTGTATGGCTATTTTTTGCATTTTTGATTTTTTTGGCAGTTTTAATATTTTTAATATTTTTAATATTTTTAATCTTTTTAATATTTTTAATATTTTTAATCTTTTTAATATTTTTAATATTTTTGACATTTAAACCACCAGCCAAATATTTACTGCGTAAAGAATTTTTGCCCGTTGTTTTTAATTTTAATTTTGGTTTATCAAATTCTGCGTTGTTATTATTTCTATTTCTATTTCTATTTCTATACGAAATTGCTGAACTTTTAGAAACGATAATTTGCGGCAATTTGCCTAATTTTAAATATTCATCCACCGAATTTATTTCGTCTTCGGTGAATTCTTTGGGAACTAAAATTGTTGAACCTTCGGCTAATTTTGTGGAAGAACTAATTCCGTTAATTTTGGTTAATTCCGATAGTGGCAAACCAAAACGTAATGCTAAATCCGGCAAAGTTTCGCCTTCTTTGATGATATACGTTCCCCATTGATTTAATGGCTCGTCGTGATTTTCCAAATTTCTACGGAATACATCAATTTGCGAAATCGGCAAAACGACTTCGGTATTTGGCTTGATAATCGGACGTTTATGTGCAGGGTTTAATTTTTTGAATTCTTCTTCGGAAATATTTGCCAATTTGGCTGCGGTTTGAATATCAATGGGTTGATTAACTTCAAAAGTTGCAACATAAGGTTTATTTTCTAAATCTTCTACGCCTAAACTGCTCAATAACGCCGGATTACTAAAAATATTTTTTAATGCTTGTAGTTTTGGAACATAATGCCGAGTTTCTTGCGGCATTTTCAGATTCAAATAATCGGTAGCCATTTCGCGGTTTATATTTTTTTCTACGGCTCTTCCAACAGCACCTTCGCCCCAATTATATGAAGCCAAAGCCAAATGCCAATCGCCGTGCAAATCATAAATATTTTGCAGATAATCCAACGCTGCCGAAGTTGAAGCAACTATATCACGTCGCTGATCGTGCCACCAATCTTGCTCTAAATTGAAACGTTTGCCCGTTGATGGAATAAATTGCCATAAACCAGACGCCTTTGCCGGAGAATCAGCGTGTGGATTAAATGAAGATTCCACCATCGGCAAAAATGCTAACTCCGTTGGCATATTTCGCTGTTCAATTTCTTCAACAATGTGATATAAAAATGGTTTAGCTCGTTTGACCATCAAACGTAAATATTCCGGACGATTTTGATAATACTGCTGATATTTTAGCGTCAAATCGTCGTTGATATTTTGCATAGCAAAGCCGTTACGAATTCGTTGCCACAAACTGCTTTCTTGTTTAGTTAAATCTATGGTGAATAAATTGTTATGACTACTAACATCTAGCGTAGAAATTGTATTTAATTCTGCGTTTGCTGGTGATATTGCCAAAGATAGAGATAAAGATAAAGATAAAGATAAACCAAGAAAAATAAATCTAATTTTGTTACTAACGAACATTGTTGAAGTAAAAAAATAAAACGGAAATAAAACTAAAACTAAAACTAAAACTAAAACTAAAAATTAAATAATTTCCACGAGATTTCTAAAAAATTTTTTGATTTTCTCGTGGAAATTTGTTTGTTGTGTTTTTTTTATAACTGAATTCCAGAAAACGACATAAAACCAAGCGACATCAACCCGATTGTTATGAAAGTAATTCCAAGACCTCGCAAGCCAGCCGGAACGTTGCTATATTTCAATTTTTCGCGAATTGCGGCTAACAAAGCAATTGCCAATGCCCATGAGGCTCCAGAACCAAGTCCATAAACTACGCTTTCGCCAAAATTGTAATCACGTTCCACCATAAACAAGGCACCAGCCATAACCACGCAGTTCACGGTGATTAAAGGCAAAAATATTCCCAAAGCGTTATATAAACTTGGCATATATTTGTCTAATGACATTTCTAAAATCTGCACGATAGCGGCGATGATGCCGATATAACAAATCAGACCTAAAAAAGATAAATCGCTATCAGCAATTCCAGCCCACGCTAACGCTCCTTCGCGTAATAAATATGTATAAATCAAATTATTTGCCGGAACCGTGATAGTTTGCACAACAATAATGGCGGCTCCCAGACCAAGTGCGGTTTCCACTTTTTTAGAAATAGCAATGAACGAACACATTCCCAAAAAGAACGCTAACGCCATATTTTCTATGAAAACGGTTTTTACGAATAAACTTAAATAATGTTCCATGAATAAAATATATAAAAATATAAAAAAATAAATAAATAAATATATACATAAATAAATTTATTTATAAATATAAATATAAATATAAATATAAATAAATATAAATAAATAAATTTTTGTTATTATTTTTCCACGAGATTTTATAAAAAGTTTTTGCTTATTTTTAAAAAAATACCAAAAAAAATGGACGAAAATCAAGCCAACTTACAAATACAAAAATTATTTGAATTTCATCAACAAGGCGATTTTGCTAATGTTTTGAAAATCGCTTTACAATTACAAAAGCATTTTCCTAAATTTGCTTTGGCGTATAAAGCCGCCGGAGTCGCCTTAAATGCATTAAATCGTAAAGCAGAAGCCGTTTTACAAATGAAAAAAGCCGTCAAATTAGACCCAAATGACGACGAAACACTGTCAAATTTAGGGCAAATTTCCGTAGAAATCGCCAAAAATCCACTAGAATTCAATAACGCCAAAAATATCTTAAAAGAAGCATTACAGAAAAATCCAAAAAATTTTGTTGCCTTAAATAATTTAGCCGCCGCTTATTCAAATCTTGGCGATTTTGTCAATGCAAAAATTTATGCAGAAAACGCCATAAAAATTGCTCCAAATTATGGAATTGCACATCATACTTTGGCAGTGATTTTTGCCAAAACGCATCAAATGCTAAAAGCGGTTGAGCATTCCAAATTAGCCACCGAATTTTCTCCAGAATTCGTTCCAGCTTGGGTGAATCTAATTCAATATACATTAGACATCGGAGAAGCTGAAAAAGCCGCCGAAATTGCCGATATAGCACAAAAAGTCAAAAGCAACGCAAATAATTTTGAAATTCACGCCGCCAGAATGCGTAATGATAATTATCGGCAAAATGTCACGGCAGAAATGATAGCGGAAAATATCAAAAAATTTCAGCAATTTCTCGTGGAAAAATTTCGTAGGAATGGCTCAAAAATGCAGATTTTCAATTTTGAAAAATACAAAAAAATCAACGACAAAAATTTAAAAATTGGCTTTGTTTCCGGAGATTTACGCGATCACGCCGTAGCGAAATTTTTGCTGAATTTATTTCCTCAATTTCATAGCCGAGAAAATTCTCAAATAGAAATTTTTGCTTATGCGAATTGTCCGCCAAGTCAAGAAGACGAAGTCAGTAAGAAGTTAAAAAAATATTTTGCAAAATATAGAAATATTCACGCTTTGAGCGACTTAGAAACGGCAAAAATAATTCACAAAGATAAAATCCAAATTTTGTTTGATTTGTCCGGACATACGGATAAAAATCGCTTGGAGATGTTTGCTCTGAAACCGGCGCCGATTCAGATTTCGTGGATAGGTTGGCTCGGAACAACCGGAATTCCAACGATGGATTATTTTCTGGCGGACGAATTTTGTGTGCCGTTCGGAGAAAAATACTAAAAACAATTCAGCGAAAAAGTTTTGCGTATGCCTCATATTTGGGAAGTTTTAACGCCTCCAGATTTTCCACGAGAAATCCAAAAAAATTTTTGCGAATCTCGTGGAAATGAAAATGAAAATTTTATTTTTGCT
>SFHR01000046.1 GCA_004555545.1 Dechloromonas aromatica (nom. nud.) | reverse complement strand
GTAGTCAGAAAAATTCATTATTTTTATCCTTATTTTTTATTTGTTTATTTCCACGAGATTTTCAAAAAATTTTTTAGAAATCTCGTGGAAATTTACTTTTTTTATAGTATAATCGCAAACTTTTATTTTTAATTTTATTCTTAACAAAATATAAAAAATATATAAAAAATTAACAATTTACAACAGGAATTTTTTCTTATGGTAGTTATCAGACTTGCTCGGGGCGGTGCTAAAAAACGTCCTTTTTATCATATTGTTGTGGCAGATTCTCGTTGCCGTCGCGATGGTCGTTTTGTTGAACGCATCGGTTTTCATAACCCTATGGCTCCGGCTCACGAAGAAGGTCTCCGCATCAAATTAGATCGCTTGGATTATTGGAAAAGCGTTGGTGCTCAAATGTCTCCAACCGTAACTCGTTTGACCAGACAATATCGCCGTAATTTGGCTGCTGCAAATACTGTTGCTGCTTAATTTTGAATTTTTAGAAAATATTATTATTTGTGTTTGTTTTATTTTATGAACGCTCAAAACAACAACTCTGATGATTTTGTCGTTTTAGGCAAAATTCTGGCTCCTTACGGAATCAAGGGTTGGAATAATTTTCGTGTTTATGCCGATGATCCTATGACTTGGTTAAATTTGCCAACTTGGTGGTTAATCGCCGATAAATACGAAAAAAACAATAATAATATTTGTGAAAATTCTTGGCAACCAAAGGCAATTCGTCAAAAAAAATTACGCCAAAATTTCAGTAAAAGCAATAAAAATTCTGACAATTTCATTGTGCAAATTGATAATTGTAATGACCGAAATTTGGCTGAAAATTATGCTGGTTTATGTATTGCTGCTCCGCTTGGAGATTTAACTAACGAAAATGATAATAACAACAATAACAAAAATGATTTTTTTTGGGCAGAATTGCTCGGAATGCAAGTTGTTATCAAAAGTTCTGGGAAATCTTTGGGGCATGTCGTCAAATTGTTAGAAACCGGTGCCAACGACGTCTTATGCGTGGCTAAACAAAATTGCAAACAACAATATTTATTGCCGTTTGTCAATTCGGTCGTGTTAGATGTGGATAAAAAAAATAATCAAATTCTCGTGGAATGGAATGAGGATTGGATATAAGATATAAAAAATGAACGTCTTACGCTTTGATACGATCAGTTTGTTTCCGCAGATGTTTGAAGCAATTACTAATTTTGGAATTACTTCAAAAGCGTTACATAAAATGTCTGAACCGCTCTGGCAATGGCAAAATTGGAATCCTCGTGATTATGCGAATAATCGTCTGGGTTATATTGATGACAGACCTTACGGCGGCGGTTGCGGAATGATTATGCAAGCCGAACCGATAGAGAAATCTATTTTGGCGGCGAAACAAAATCATATAAACAGCAATTTTGCTGGAAGTTTGGTGATTTATTTATCTCCTCAAGGTGAGGTTTTAAATCAAAACAACATTGCAAATTTATTGAACTTGGTTTTAACTAAAAATCTTGGTTTGATTTTGCTATGCGGTCGTTATGAAGGCATAGACGAGCGGGTTTTAAATTTGTATGTTGAAAAAGAAATTTCCATTGGCGATTATGTGCTTTCCGGCGGTGAATTAGCGGCGATGATTTTAATGGACGCAATGATTAGATTATTGCCAAAAGCATTAAATCATCAGGATTCGGCGGTTTTAGATTCTTTTTCGGAGGAATTAGATGGCGGTTTGGATTTTCCGCAATATACGCGCCCAGAAGTTTTTCACGGCGAACGTGTTCCGGAGGTTTTATTGTCAGGCAATCATCAAGCTATTTTGCAATGGCGTTTGCAGCAATCAAGATTACGAACGCAACAAAAGCGTCCGGATTTATTTTTGAAAATGCAAACAAGTAGCAAAAATAGCAAAAATAAAAATTAACATTTAACAATTTAATAATTTAACAATTTAATAATTTAATAATTTAATAATTTAATAATTTAATACGCACCTCCTTTTTACCGCGTAAAAAAGTAAAAAAGAGCAATACGGTGAGTATAAAAAAACAAATTTACAAAGGAACTCATATTATGAATTTAATTCAACAGTTAGAAAACGAAGAAATCGCTCGTTTAAATAAAAATATCCCAGAATTTGGCCCCGGCGATACCGTCGTTTTCAAAGTCAAAGTTAAGGAAGGTAATCGCGAACGCTTACAAGCTTACGAAGGCGTGGTTATCGCTAAAAGAAATCGCGGTTTGAACTCTTCTGCAATTGTCCGCAAGATTTCCTCCGGCGAAGGCGTGGAAAGAACTTTCCAACTATATTCTCCGTTGGTTGAATCCATTGAAGTCAAACGTCGCGGAGATGTGCGTCGTGCTAAATTGTATTACTTGCGTTCTCGTTCTGGTAAATCCGCCAGAATTAAAGAAAAATTAGTTCGCAAAAATAAAACCGAAAAAGCTTAATTTAGTTAAACGTTAAGAATAAAATTTAAAAATAAAAAATAAAAAATATAAAAAGTATAAAAAACAAATTTTCCACGAGAAATCTCAAAAAATTTTTGGGAAATCTCGTGGAAAATTTTTAAAATTGCCATTTTTTATTTTCTTAACGTTACGAAAAATCAAAACAAAAATTATGGAACAAAAATATCAAAAATTAACCGAAGTTTTTAATTTGTTAAAAAATAATCCGCAATGGCAAGATTTGTTTATCCAAAATATTTTGCATTTGGAAAAGCAACTCTATCAGCATTGCCAGCAAAATAATAATGCAGATTTTGATGTCCGCGAAAAATTTACTGACGCATTTATTGCTCCGCTGTTTGAAGAAAATCAAATATTAAGCAAAACCTTAAACGACGGAACCAAATTTGAATTTTTATATCGCTCCAAAATCGCTCGAGATTTTGTTTTATCTGAACCTAAAAATCCGAATCACGTCTGGGAACCGCAAACAACCCGTCTGTTGAAATTTTTGGTGTCTACTCCTTTAGCATTGCATGGAACCACAAATGTTATAATCGGGGGAGCCTATTTTGGTGATCAAACAATTTTGATGGCAAAAGCAAATCCAAATTTTACTTTCCACGCTTTTGAACCAAACAATCAACAACGCCAACAATTATCCAAAAATGCCGAATTAAATAATTTGCAAAATATAAAAACTTGTCAGCAGGGTTTATGGAATAATAGTTGCACAAAATTAGTTTTAACAGATGAAGATTCTTTCGCTCACGCTGAAATTTCTGAAAATAGTAATGATAAAAATGCCGAAAGTTTTTCTACTATTACTATCAATGATTATTGCAAAAATAATCAAATCAACGCTTTAAGTTTGATTATGCTTGATATTGAAGGGGCAGAATTTAATGTGTTGCAAGGTGCAGATAATTTTTTAAAAATGTCCGCCGACAACGCTCCGAATTTAGTTTTTGAAATTCATCGCAGTTATGTTGATTGGTCAGTTGGTTTAGAAAATACCGATTTAATTAAATTTGTCAGCGGTTTTGGTTATAAACTTTTTGCCGTGCGAGATTTTAATTCAAATGTAGATCTTTCGGATCACAGAAAATATTTTATAGAACTTATTCCGCTACAAACGGACAAAATTTATTTGGAAGGGCCTCCGCACGGATTTAATGTTTTGGCGACGAAAAATCCGGAAAGTTGGATTTTTGCAAATCCAGAGACCTTTAAAATTGTAAATAACGTTAGTCCAAAATTGTTAAGACACCGAGATCCAAAAATTCATCAGCCGATTGTCGAATAAAAATAAAAATAAAAATAAATTTCCACGAGAAATCTCAAAAAATTTTTAGAAATTTTTATGAAAATCTCGTGGAATTTTTGTATTTTTATTCTTCCGCCGAATTCACTTGAAAAACTTTACGATCTTCCAAACGCAGCGCTGTCAATTTGCGTCCCCATAAACAACCGCTATCTAATGCGACATAATCAAAATTTTCGTCTATTTTCAAGCCCAGAGCTGACCAATGCCCAAACAAAATCGTGGTATTTTGCCAAGCTGGATTTTGGTATTTTTTATACAAATCAAACCAAGCGACCAAATTTTCTGGAGCGTTTTGGATTTCTCCCTTGAAAGCAAAATCTAAAGAAATTGAATTTTCTGAATTTTCAGCATTTTTACAAAATCGCATCCGCGTGAAAACATTAACGCTAAATTGTTGATTTTTATATAAATTTTGGCTATCCGCTTCGTAAAAAATATTTTGATTAGCATCGCCCCAGATTTCTTGCAGAAATCGCAAATATTGTTGCCGATTATCGCTTTGTAGCAAAGTTTGCACTTGTTCGGCTTTTTGCAAAGTTTCCTGCAAAGACCACGTAGGAAAAATTCCGGCATGAGTTAGCAAAAAATTTCGGTCGCCGATTGTTTCTAAATGGCAAAATTTTTGTTTGCGAATCCAGTCCAAAATTGCCGTTAATTCAGATTTTGGTAAATTTAAAATTTCGTCCAAAGTATCGCTCGGATGCGGTTTGCGGAGATTTTCTGCACAGAGCAATAAAAAAACGTCGTGATTTCCTAAAACCGTTATCGCCCGATTTTTTTCCACGAGATTTCGCACAAAATTTATACACTGCAAAGATTTTTTACCACGATTTATCAAATCGCCGACAAACCAAAGTTTGTCACGTTTTTCGTCAAAATTTACGGCGTTTAATAATGCAATCAAACTATCAAAACAGCCCTGCAAATCGCCGATTACGTAAGTTGCCATAATTTATATTTTTTATATTTTTTATATTTTTTGAAGTTTTGAATTTTTCCACGAGATTTCCCAAAAAATTTTTGAGATTTCTCGTGGAAAATATTTTTATATTGATTTTATTTTTGTTGATTTTGTTGATTTTTTTCTAAAAACTCATTCCAAATTTGCCACATAGATTTTTCAAAATTTTTGGCAAATAGTTCAGAATCACATAGCGGAGATTTTCTGACTTTTTTCTGTAAAGTTTGATGAACTTCGTCCAAAACTTGCGGATTGTTAGCGAAATAAACCGCTTGATTTATATATTTTTCCGGAGTTTCACAGATTAGCAAATCGTTGAGATTTTTATCTCCGATGGCGTTAATACAAGTTCCCGAACAACGGCTGGGCATAAAATCGCCAAGCAAAGTTAGCGTTGGAATTCCCAAATATAAAGATTCTGCCGTCGTCGTCATTCCGGAAACCGGAAACGTTTCTAAAATCAAATCTACGCCGTCTAAAATTTGGAAATACTGATTTGCATTTTGTTTGCCTAAAAATTGAATTCTCTGCAAAATATTTTTGCTTTGCTCAGCAAATTTAGATAAAAACAAACTTCGCAACTCGGCTTCATCGTAAAAAGAACGGAACAAAATCAATTTTGCCGTAGGAATTTCTTGCAAAATTTTCGCCCATAATTTTATGGTGGAAGCCGTCAATTTAAACGTATTACTGAAATTGCAAAAAGTTATATAACCATTTTTATTGACTGGCATTTGCGTTTTTTGGAAAATCTGTTGTGCGATTTCATTGCAAATCAAACCGTCAGTCTGATTTGGCGTGAAGCATTCCCAGATATTTGGAAAACGATAAATTTTTTCCGTAAATTCAAATTTTGTATTGTTATTTTGACTTGGCATACAAAATTCATCCGCAAAAAAATAATCAACTTCATTTAAGCCAGAAGTCGTTGGAACGCCCATCCACGAGCATTGAATCGGAGCCGGTTTTAAAGCAAAACTCGGCAAACGATTATAAGAAGTATGATTTGCCAAATCTACCAAAATATGAATTCCGTCAGCAAAAATTAAATCGGCTATTTGCCTGTAATTTAATTTATCAACTTTTCTATAAACGCGGCAACTTTTACGGATTTCCGCCGTTATATGATCTTCATCGTCAGCGGTCATATAAATATAAATTTCAATGCTTTTGTAGGTGCTTCCGTTGATATTTTTGAAGTTAAAAAATTCAATCAAATCTTTGATAAAAAAATGCACGGCGTGTTGTTTAAAATCTCCGCCGACTAAACCTATTTTCAGGCGTTTATTTTTTTGCTTATGGAAAATTTTGATTAACTTATCAAAGTTATATTTTGGCGTATAAATTTTATGAATGGCGTCGGCGTATAATTTGCAAGATTTTTGAATTAGTTGCGGCGTCAAATTTGGCGGATTTAAGTAATAAATAGTTTTCAAATAAAGTTCTTTGGCGACCACTTCTTCGGCGATATTTCCTTGCTGTTCTGCAAGTTTGACGGCTTTATCAATCATTTGCATAGCCGATTCAGAATCTCCGGCAAAACGTTTATACAAAGCTAAAAATTCCCAAATATGCAAATTATTTGGATCAAGTTTTTTTGCTTTCAATAATATATTTGTGGCAGCGATAATTTTGTCTTGTTTTTTTAATTGTTTTGCTTGTGCTAACAAATTTTTGGCGGTTTCAATATTTTTGATACTTTTGTTATTCATTAATTTAATGCTTAAAAAATTATTTTTGCTAAAAATTTCAATTAAAATTTTAACTTAACTTAAACTTTTACAATTTCTAACGGAACAAAAGGAGCAAATAGTTATTATGAGCCAAATGTATAAAATTGAAGCAATTATCAAACCTTTCAAATTAGATGAAGTTCGCGAATCACTTTCCGAAATCGGAATCACCGGATTAACCGTCAGCGAAGTCAAAGGTTTTGGTCGGCAAAAAGGTCATACAGAATTATATCGCGGCAGTGAATACGTGGTTGATTTTCTGCCCAAAGTAAAAATTGAATTAGTAATCGCCGAAAAAGATACCGAAGCCGCCATAGAAGCAATTATCAAAGCGGCAAGAACCGGCAAAATCGGGGACGGCAAAATTTTTGCGATGCCGGTGTCACAAGTGGTAAGAATCCGCACCGGCGAAGAAGGAACAGAAGCAATTTAAAAAAATATGAAAGTGAAAAATAATGGAAATGCTCAACGAAAATTTAAGTTTAAATGCCGAAGTTTTAGCCAACTTGTTTCAGCAAGAAATTCCATTAGTCCAAGATTTTTTGAATTTGTTAGAGCAAGAAAATAATTTATTGCAAAATTTTCGTAGCGAAGGTTTGGATGATTTAGTAGCCCAAAAAAATAAATTATTGCCACAAATCCAAGATTTAGAAAATCAACGCATCAATTTATTAAATTTGCCGGAAAAATCTGAATCTACAAGCAATTCAATCACTGCCGCAACTGATAATTTAATCGCTCAAATTGATGATCCGAAAATTTCTATATTATGGGAAATTCTTCGCGAATTAGCCAAAAATGTGCAGGAATTAAATAGCCAAAACGGCAATTTGCTCGGGTTGCATTTGAATAAAACTAACGAAATTTTGAAAATCTTGCAACAACAAACAGATAAACCAACGCTTTACGGAAAACAAGGTCGTGCTTATGAAGAAAGCGGTGGCAGAATTTCTGATAAAGCATAAAAAATAATTCAAAAATAAATTCAAAAATAAAACTTTTCCACGAGAAATCTCAAAAAATTTTTGAGAAATCTCGTGGAAAATTTGTTTTTATTTTTCAAAAATTTTCATAAATTTTCACAATAATTTCTAAATAAAAATAATTCTCATTTAGCAGAAATTTTTTATATAATTCGCATAACAAAATTAAATCCTTTTTCATTTTCTTTTTATTTTTCTTCTTTATATTATGCCTAACGATATCGCAAATTCTATTATTTTGGTGGGAAATCCAAACGTCGGAAAATCTGTGTTATTCCATCGACTCACCGGTGCTTATGTTAATGTTTCCAACTATCCGGGAACCACTGTGGAAATCACGCAATCTGCCACAAAATTTGACGCAAATACAAATTTGATAGATTCTCCCGGAGTGCTTTCTTTACCATCCAGAACCGACGACGAACGTGCAACTATGAAAGCGTTATTAAACGAAAAAATTCGTTGCATAATTCAAGTTGGTGACGCCAAAAATGTCCGCCGAACATTAAATCTGACCGCTTTGCTAACCGAGTTAAAACTGCCCATGATGTTAGTTTTGAATATGCAAGACGAAGCAATCGCACGTGGTTTGATGGTGAATACTGACGAGTTGGCAAAAGAATTAAATATTCCGGTTATTCCGGCAGTCGCCACCAGCGGAGAAGGCATTGACGCTGTGATTTCGCATATTTCCCAAGTGAAAATCCCAGATCCGATTTTGCATTACGATGTTGTTAGCGAAGAAATCATTACCAAAATGAGCGAGTTTATTCAACAAAATTGTCCGCATAAATTTTTGGCATCACGCGGTTTGGCGATTTTGTTTTTAGGCAAAGATAGCGAAGTGGAAGAATGGATTGCCTCACAACTCGGAAAAACTAAATTCCCAGAAATTTTGGCTTTGCGTGATTTTTTACAACAAAAATTAAATGAAAATTATGCAAATTTGTCGGACGTAAAAGGTTTTGATTTTCAAGAAAATCAAGCAGCAAAAAATACTCAGAATATTCAAAATATTCAAAATATTCAAAATATTCAAAATATTCAAAATTCAAATATAAACTCAAATTTAAATAGCAAAGAAAATAATTTATTGCTTTCCGCTTTATTTGCCAGAGAACGTAGTTTGGCGGCTGATACTTTATCCAAAACAATTATCTCACGTTCGCTGAATAGTTCGCCGTTGTTATCGCAAAAAATCGGACAATATGTCGTGCATCCGTTTTGGGGATTTCCGATTTTGTTAGCGGTTTTATATGCCGTTTATCAGTTCGTCGGAGTGTTCGGAGCAACAACGCTGGTGGGCTTGTTGGAAGAAGATTTATTCGGAGAAATCTTAAATCCGGCTTTCACTACATTTTTTGAAAATCTAAATAGCAAAACTTTAAATATTGCTTGGCTTAATGATTTAATTGTTGGCGAATACGGACTTTGGACTATGGGAATGACGTATGCGTTGGCTTTGATTTTGCCGATAGTCAGCACATTTTTTATCGCCTTCGGGATTTTGGAAGATTCCGGATATTTGCCACGTTTATCGGTAATTGCCAACCGAATTTTTGCAATGATCGGTTTGAACGGCAGAGCAGTTTTGCCTATGATTTTGGGGCTTGGTTGCGTAACAATGGCAACGCTGACTACGCGAATTTTATCAACGCCACGTGAGCGTTTGATTGCCATATTTTTGTTATCGTTGGCGATTCCTTGTTCAGCACAACTCGGCGTAGTTTTGGGAATGTTAGGTTCATATTCTTTGAAAGCGGTAATCATTTGGACTTTGTGTATGGTTGGCGTTTTGTTATTAACCGGCTTTTTAGCATCAAAATTGATAAAAGGTCGCCGAATTCCGTTAGTTACAGAATTGCCGCCGATGCGTTTGCCGGTCTTGGCGAACGTGCTGAAAAAAACCGGCGGACGCTTAAAATGGTATTTATTAGAAGTAATTCCGTTATTTTTGTTAGGAACTTTGTTGATGTTTGTATTAGACAAACTCGGCGTTTTACCAGCGATTATAGAATTTGGAGAACCGTTAGTTACCGGATTTTTGGGATTGCCAAAAGAAGCATCAGCGGCGTTCGTGATGGGATTTTTGCGTAGAGATTTCGGAGCCACCGGTTTATTCACAATGGCAGAAAATTTAAGTGAAATTCAGGCATTAGTTGGAATGGTCACGCTGACTTTATTTATTCCGTGTTTCGCAAGTTTTGTGATGATAATCAAAGAAAAAGGCGTCAAAGTTTCGTTATTGATGTTGGTAATGATAATTCCATTTGCGTTTCTTGTTGGCGGCGTGTTAAATCAAATTTTGCGAATTGTTTATTAAAAATTCATAAAAATTTAATTTAATAAAATTTTTCCACGAGATTTTCATAAAAGTTTTTCAAAAATTTTTTGAGATTTCTCGTGGAAAATATTTTTTTAATAAAAAAAATCAAAATCAAAGATAAAAAATGAAAAAAATAATTTTTAATGATTTACGCGACTTTTTGCAATTTTTGGAACAAAAAAATTTACTCAAAACCATCACGGATGAAATTTCTCCGGATTTAGAAATTTCGGCTTTATGCGATAAAATTCTCAAAAATCAAGGAGCGGCGGTGCTTTTTACAAATCCAAAAAATTACCAAATTCCGCTGTTAGCAAATTTATTTGGCACCACAGAACGCATCGCTTATGGCTTGGGCTTGGACTTGCAAAAATATTGCCAAAACTTTGATACAAAAAATTTCCACGAGAAATCCAAAATTATTTATGGCGAATTACGCAAAATCGGCGAATTATTAGCCGCTTTGAAAGAGCCAAAGCCACCGGAAAAATTCTCCGATGCCGTGAATATGTTGCCGTTGTTAAAAAATGCTTTGTATATGAAACCTCGCCGAATTTCCAGTAATAAAGCGGCTTGTCACGAAGTAATTTTGCAAGGCGAGGAAATTGATTTGCTAAAACTTTTGCCGATTCAGCATTGTTGGAGTGGCGATGTTGCTCCGTTGATAACTTGGGGAATGGTTGTCACCAAAGGCATTAGCAAAAATCGGCAAAATATCGGCATTTATCGTCAGCAAGTTATAGGCAAAAATAAATTGATTATGCGTTGGTTAGCACATCGTGGCGGAGCGTTAGATTTTTTGGAATTTCAAAATTATCATTTGCAAAACATAAAAAATGGCAAAAATACTGAAAATTTACGCTTTCCGATTAGCGTGGTTATCGGTTGCGATCCGGCGACGATTTTAGCTGCGGTCACGCCGATTCCGGATACACTTTCTGAATATCAATTTGCTGGTTTGTTGCGAGGTGCTTCTACGCAATTGACTAAAAGCATTAGCAACGATTTGGACGTTCCGGCAAATGCGGAAATCGTGCTGGAAGGTTATTTGCAGTGTTATAGCGACCCAAAAGTTTTACAAACTCTGACGCAAGAACAATTGGCGATGTCGGAGGAATCTGCGTTGGAAGGTCCTTACGGCGATCATACCGGCTATTATAACGAGACGGCAAAATTTCCGGTTTTCACCGTAGAAAAAATTACGCACCGCAAAAATCCGATTTATTTATCAACTTATACCGGCAAACCACCAGATGAACCGGCGATTTTGGGCGTGGCTTTGAATGAAGTTTTTGTGCCGTTATTGCAAAAGCAATTTCCGGAAATCGTAGATTTTTATTTGCCGCCGGAAGGTTGTTCGTATCGTTTGGCGATTGTTGCTATCAAAAAGGAGTATCCCGGGCACGCAAAAAGAATTATGTTTGGCGTATGGAGTTTTTTGCGTCAATTTATGTATACAAAATTCATAATTATTGTTGATGCGGAAATTGACATACGCAGTTGGCAGGAAGTAATTTGGGCGATTACCACGCGTTGCGACCCAAAACGCGATAGTTTGTTTGTGGAAAATACGCCGATTGATTATTTGGATTTTGCCTCGCCTATTGCAGGTTTAGGTTCAAAAATGGGCATTGATGCGACGAATAAAATTTATCCGTTAGAAACGCAACGCGAGTGGGGCAAAGAAATCAAATTAGATAATGAAAAAGTTAATCAAAAAGTTGCGGAACTTTATAAAAAATACTTTGAATAAAAACATATAAAAATAAAAATTTTCCACGAGAAATTTCAAAAAATTTTTGAGAAATCTCGTGGAAATTTTTTATTATTCAATACTATTTTGTTGCTCGTTACTATTTTCTTGACTATTTTCTGAACTATTTTCTAAACTATTTTCTTTACTAATATTATTTTTTGGTTTTTTATTGTTTTTATTTTTGTTGTTGTTATTATTGTTATTGTTTGAATTATTAGAATTATTTTTTTTGCGTTTGTTTTTATTGTTGTTATTATTACTGTTATTGTTATTGTTATTGCTGCGATTATGTTGGCGATTATTATTGTTATTGTTATGATTGCGAGAATTGTTATTAGTGGAATTAGTATTATGTGAAGATGCTGATAAATTATTAGGAACTAATGCAATTTCTAACTCGTTAATTTTATCCCATTGTTCATCAGTGCGATTTTGTTCTGGAATAGATAATAATGCTTTGAGTTGTTTTTTTAATTCCGCATTTTTGTTATTTTGATTATTAGAATTTGAAGAATTCTGCCGATTGTTTTTATTATTTTTGTTGTTTTTATTATTGTTATTTTTGCTGTTATTTTTTTTGGTAGTTGCGTTATTATTTTGTGTATTATTTTGTGTATTATTTTGTGTATTATTTTGCGAAGTGTTATCGCTTTTTTTAACTATTTCAATTATATTATCAGTGCTTTTTTTATCGTTAGAATCGGCGTTAGCGACGATATTTGCAACAATATTATTATTAGTTATTGATTCGTTTTGATGCTCAATATCAGTGTTATTTTCCATAAGTAATAGATAAGGTTGTAATATGTAAAATTATTTAATTTATTTAGTTTAAAAAAATCAAAACTTTATTAAAGTTAATAATTTAATTTTGAGGGAAATTAAATATTAAATATTTTTATTAGTAATGTTAAAAAAGTAGTAAAAAAA
>SFHR01000095.1 GCA_004555545.1 Dechloromonas aromatica (nom. nud.) | reverse complement strand
CGAACTATCCGCCTTTATAAATAGAACTAATAATTTTTTATTTATTTTGATTAATTATAAATAAAAATAAATAATTCTTAAGTAGCAGTTGCAACCCCCAAAAATTCGCAAAAAATTCAAGAAACCTGAATAAATTTTAATAAATATTTTTGTTTATTACAAAATGAAGGCTATTCAAACAATTAAGAAAATTTAAGAAAAATTTCCACGAGATTTCAAATATTTTTTTTCATTTCAAAAAATTTTTTTAAAATCTCGTGGAAAATTGTATTAGCGTATTAACAAAACAACAAAACAACAAAACAACAAAATAAATAAACATTAACTAAAAAAATGCAGCAGAATAATCAGAATCAAACTCAAACTCAAAATCAAAAATATATTTTTGTAACCGGCGGCGTAGTTTCGTCGCTCGGCAAAGGCATTGCCGCTGCTTCGCTTGGAGCAATTTTGGAATCTCGCGGACTCAAAGTTTCGCATATGAAACTTGATCCTTATATAAATGTTGATCCCGGCACAATGTCGCCATTTCAGCACGGCGAAGTTTTTGTCACCGAAGATGGTGCAGAAACCGATTTAGATTTGGGACATTATGAGCGTTTTACTTCAGCAAAAATGCGTAAAAGCAATAATTTCACTACCGGACAAGTTTATGATAGCGTGCTCAAAAAAGAGCGACGTGGCGAATATTTGGGTAAAACCGTGCAAGTAATTCCGCATATAACTGACGAAATCAAGCAAAAAATCAAGTTCGGAGCCAGTGAATCCAAAGCCCAAATTATTCTCGTTGAAGTCGGCGGCACCGTCGGTGATATTGAATCGTTGCCGTTTTTAGAAGCTATCCGCCAAATGGGTTTAGAAGAAGGTCGGCAAAATGTTTGTTATATTCATTTGACTTTATTGCCATATATTCCAACTGCCGGAGAATTAAAAACTAAACCAACACAGCACTCAGTCAAAGAATTACGCAGCATAGGAATTCAGCCGGATATTTTGTTATGCCGTGCGGATCGTAGCGTTCCGGTGGAAGAACGCCGTAAAATTGCTTTGTTTTGTAATGTTCAGGCGGAAGCAGTAATTGAATGCTTGGATGCTGATAGCATTTATAAAATTCCGTCTATGCTACACGATGGCGGTTTAGATGAAATTGTCTGCAAAATTTTAAATTTATCTCCAAAAGCAGCAGATTTATCTTTATGGAAAAATTTAGTTTATTCGGCAGAAAATCCCAAAAATGAAGTAAATATTGCGTTTGTTGGGAAATATGTTGATTTGACAGAATCATATAAATCTCTGATTGAAGCGTTGAAACACGCGGCGATGCGTTTGCAATGCAAAGTGAATATAAATTACATTGATTCCGGAGAGTTGGAAGAAAATCCGGAAGCCGAAAAAAATAAACAAAATCTCGTGGAAAAATTGTCAGCGACGCTCAAAAATAGCAATGCAATTTTAGTTCCCGGCGGATTTGGCAAACGTGGCACCGAAGGCAAAATCAACGCAATACAATTTGCTCGGGAGCAAAATATTCCGTTTTTGGGAATTTGTTTGGGAATGCAAATGGCGGTCGTAGAATTTGCCAGAAATGTTTGCGGATATCAAAAAGCACATTCCACAGAATTTGAGAGCGATACAGATTTTCCGATAATTTCCTTGATTTGCGAAAATGATAATCTCGGAGGAACAATGCGGCTTGGCGGACAACTCTGCAATTTATCGGAAAATTCACTCGCCAAAGAAATTTACGGCTCTTCACAAATTATAGAAAGACATCGGCACCGCTACGAAGTGAATAATAAATTATTGCCAAAATTGACCGCCAAAGGTTTGGTAGTTTCCGGGGTTTCCGCCGACGAAAAACGATTATGCGAAATTATAGAATTGCCGCGAGAAAAACATCAATGGTTTGTGGCGTGTCAATTTCACCCTGAATTCACGTCAAATCCGCGAGAGGGACATAAATTATTTGAATCGTTTATAAAAGCGGCAATGAATAACAAAAAATAAAAAACAAAATAAAAATTTTCCACGAGAAATCTCAAAAAATTTTTGAAAATTCTCGTGGAAATTATTTGTAAAAATTGTTAAGTTGCAGATTGCGGTCTGCGGATTGTTTTGGCGAGTTCTTCAACTTGCTCAAAAGCCAAATTTGCCAAAGACGCAATTTCAGAAATACTCATAGCGGTCGCTTTTAATAACCGAATTGCGAAATTTTGTTCGGCTTCGGCTCTTCCTTCGGCGAGACCTTCTGCTCTTCCTTCTGCTTTGCCGTCTTCTCTACCGTCTTCGTAAAAAGAACTAAATTTTTTTTCCATAGTAGTTTTTCCTTTCCCAAATTTGAAAAATTTTGTTAA
>SFHR01000094.1 GCA_004555545.1 Dechloromonas aromatica (nom. nud.) | reverse complement strand
CTCGTTGTTCGTTGCCTAAAGGAGAAGTCAGTATTGCAAGTAAAACCTCAAAAACCAAGTAGATTCTTCTGTAACATCGATGACTATATTTTTCGTGTTTCAAAATACAACCCAAGAAAATAATCGGCGATGAATAGCCACAGATCCAATAAGCCAGAATTTACGAAAACTATTTTTTAGTTTTAAAAATTCTGGCTTATTTTTCAGACGGTTACTTATGCTTTCTAAAAAGGTAGCGATTTGTTTCTTTTAACATTACTTTCGCGGAAATAATTTTAGTTATCCGTATTCTTTTTGCGTGTTGAAGCGCTTACTTTCTTGTGCTACTATGACGGTATTACAAGATTATAGTGGGGTGTATAAATGTATAGAAAAACGAAAACATACAAAAGTAGTACGTCAAAAATAATAAAAAAATCCGTTTAGTAATTTACTAACTCGGCAAATCATAAATAAACAAAAAATTTCCACGAGAAATCAAAAATATATTTTGAAATCTCGTGGAAAAGTTAATAATTATAAAAGCATAAAACTTTTAAAAATCTATTATATCGTTAGTATCATTATTATTGTTGTTATAGTCGTTTAAACGATTATGCTTATTAACATAAATGTTATTTATTTTTATTCCGTTTTTACTTTTTGAAGATTTTTTATAACCAAACTCCTTTAATGCGGCTATTATATGTTTGCCGTGTGTGTGTATATTGTATTTGTCTTTTGCTATATCTAATGCAAACATTGCAACATCAACGGTCAATAAATACTCAAACTTATAAGGTTTCTCACCTACTACAAAATAATCTGGTGACTTAATATATTCGTTATGTTTATAAGTAGTGTTTAGCCAACGTTCTATGTTAGTAATATAAGGGTTTTCTAATTTGAATTCTTTTGTTGCTTGTTTGTTCCAACTTTCCAAATTATGAAATAATACTCCGTTATGCTCCACTTCTTTTCCGTCGGCGGTTATTTCTGTGCCGATTTTCAAATCTTCATTATATAAATGCAAAGCGGCTGCATAGATTTCTAAAATATCTCGTTTTAATTCTAAATAACGAGTTTCGGCTCCGTCTTTAATAGGTATTGGGTAATATCTGCGTTCGCCGGTGTCATCATTCAAAAACTGCTCTTCGTTTGTAGTGCCAATAAATACTACTGAACGAGTAATAACTTTTTCTAATTCTTTATATTTTGGAATATAAGTGTCTTGTGTGAAAGTAATAAACTTTTTAACAAAACTCGCTTGTTTTTTGCCGAAGCCGTTCATCTCATCAATCACGCCAATAACTTTGCCGGAAATTTTGCGAATAATATCATCTGTATTATTGTCAAAATCAACATCGGCGATTAGGCTGGGGTCGTTAATCAAACTTAAACAAAATTGGCTTTTTTTAGTTCCTTGTTTGCCTTGTAAAATCGGCACATAATCGGCTTTGCATCCGGTTTTTGTCAAACATCTTGCGATTATTTCGGTCATAAAACATCTTGCAACGGCTTTATAATATTCGCTTGGAAATCGTTCAACATCTGCATTGGCATAATAAATAAATAAGTTTTCTAATTTATTTATTGCTTTTTCCAACGCTACGCCGTTGAGTTTTGGCAAATTTTCTATGAAGTTTTGAATTTTGTTGTAAGATTTTTTCCGTGCAACAAATTCAACTGCACCACGCAAAATATTATTTATGCTGATTTCTTCAAAGCCGGTAGGGTTGTTTTTTGGGTGATATTCAATTCGGCTTTTTATTTCCAAATAATCTAATTCTGTTAGCGGACGTGGTTGCTTTCCGTCTTCATTAAAATACATTTCTTCATTGCCGTCGGCGTCTTTTGAATATTCAACATAATCTATAACTTCTATATTTTGCGAACGCTCTTCTAAAATAAATTCAAATCCACAATATTCTCGGTTTTTTAATGCTTCAATAACGTTTTGAGTTGTTGCTTTAATTTTGCCTACTTCGTTTTCGTTTTTTGTTTTTGCCCGTTCTACGCTCATAACTCGTTTTGTCTCCGTTTGAATAAATCTGTATTTTTTTACATTTTTATTTTTTAATGCTTGGTTTATGTAATTTTGTATTGCAGTAATAGTATCATTACTATTTTTATTATTAGCAAATTCCGCCGTCCAAAAATCGCAAAAATCTTTATACTCGGCTGGTGGCATAATGTATTTTCCGCCGTGTGCTTCAACTGCTTTTTTGGCTTGTATTTCGCCGGTTTTGCTTTCCTTATCATTATCTGCAAATATAGTAATTTTTGCCTTTGTATTTGCCTTTACTAATTCTCCGACTACTTTAATTATATTTCCGGCGGAAAATGCAGCAACAACATTAAAATTAGTTAATACTTGGCTTAATGCTAATGCGTCGGCAACTCCTTCAACTATTGCATAATTGTCGGTTTTATTATTACTTTCTATCTCAAAATAACCGCCACCAGCTTCGCCGCCTTTTAACATTGTTTTATTGCCGGTGATATCTATAAACTGCAAAGTTCT
>SFHR01000093.1 GCA_004555545.1 Dechloromonas aromatica (nom. nud.) | reverse complement strand
AATGCTTACATGTATTTTTACTGTATCTCCTGCATTTGCTGTTGTGTTTGCATCTGTTTCTTGACTAATTACAATTCCTTCTTTTATTGTTTTGCTTGTTTCTTCTATTTTTTCTGCTTTTAATTTATTCTTTTCTAATGCTGGAATGGCTGTATCCTGCAAATCAAAAATAGTTTGCTTTAATGTTATTTTTTGACTATCTAAAATAGTTGAACCATCCGGAAATTGAAAATTTACATTCAAATCTTTTCTAAAACCAATATAAAAAATTCTTTTTCTTTCTTGTGGGACAGCATAATCTTTTGCATTAACCAAATTTAAACTAACATCATAGCCACAACTTGAAAATAACTGCATTATGTTATTAACAGCGTTAATGTGCCTATTTGCCAACATTCCACGTACATTTTCTGCCAAAAAAAATTTAGGTTTTTTATTTTTTAATATACGAATATAATCAAAAAATAATTTTCCTCTTTCATCATTTATTCCTTTCAAACTTCCAGCTTCTGACCAGGATTGACAAGGAGGTCCTCCAATAATTCCATCTATATTTTTTGGTAAATCCATATCTGCATCTATTTTACGAATATCTTTTTTTATTAACGATGTTTCAGGGTGATTTAATTCAAAAGTTTTCCAAATAGTTTTATCAAATTCATTAGCAGCAACAATATCAAAATTTGCTTTTTTAAAGCCTAAATCTAAACCACCACAACCGCTAAACAGACTTAAAATTTTCATATTATTCATAAATTCTTAATTTTCCACAAAATTTCCAAAAAATTTTTGAAATTCTCGTGGAAAATTGTATTTTTCTAGGAAATTATTTGTAAATTCTTGAATTTAAGGGGATTTTTAGGAATTTAATAGTTGTTTATTAAAAAATTTTTGTTATAATTATGGAAAAATTAAAAAAAATTATTTAACTATCATTAACAATTATATGAATAACAACAACTAAAAATAAACTAATAGAGGAGGTTCGGTAAGTGAGAACCTTTGAAATTTTAGACAGTTTGGAGACTAGAAAAAATTTCAAACCATCTCACTCTAAGAAACCGAATAAAGATTATGGATAAAATTATACTACCAAAAATATCAAATTTCAACTTACAAAGCGAAAACCAAAGAGAACAAATAAGATTTCTGCTGGAAAACCTGTATATAACAAGGGTTCAGAACTTTGGCTTCTTTACTATATTCAAGCAGTTAGGCGAAAATAAATTCCCTAAAAATTTCACACATCACATAACGCATCTACACCGTGCAATCAACCGTGTTGGCTTGAATTGCGATACTTTTTTCACAATCAATTTATTTAAAAAACGCTCACGCAAACAAGAATTTTTACGCTGGATTAACGCCGTTTATATTGACTGCGATTTCAAAGAGCCTACGCTTTCAGTTGCCGATAAAGTGGCATTAGCCAAAAAAGTTTGCTTGGAAAAAGTCGGATTTTTGCCGTCAATAATAACTTCCTCCGGCAACGGCTTACATTTATATTTTTTATTCACATCGCCGATAAAAGCAAGTGGCTTGGTTCGTTGGAAGTTGGTGCAAAAAGAATTTTGTGACCGCTTACAAGAAATTCACGCAGACCCAAAAGCGTTGGACGCTTCACGAGTTTTGAGATTGCCAGGAACTATCAACACCAAAAATAATACTCGTTGCAGTGTTGTTTATTTCACTCGTGATAAAGACGACAGCGATATAGTCCAAAGGTATAGTTTTGATGAGTTGGCAGATAAAGTTTTGCCGGTTGAACGCATTGTTATAAAAAATAGACGCAAAGCCAAAGCCGAGCGTGAAGCCGAATACTTAAAGAAAAAAGCCAAAAGAGAACAACAAAATAAAGAAAATTTAGAAAAAATTTTGAAATCGCTACACGCCAAAAACGCCAAGGCAGGAGCAGACAGCGAACTTAGTCAAAAAATGAAGATGCTATCTACCAACGTTATGCGATATACAGATTTAATGACGTTGTTGTATATGCGTTCCAAAGCCACTGGTGTAGTTCCAAAAGGAGCACGAAACGAACTGCTATTTTGGATAATGAATTTTGCTTGTTTAGCAGAATTGGTAAATAGCAAAAAATTTTATGCCGAAGCCGAGAAAATAGCCAAAAAAATAGATTGTTGCTGGGATTACGAAAGCAACGGAAATTTATCAACCTTATATGGAAAGTTGCTACAACACGAGCAAGGAAAAACTATAAAAGTGTTTAATAGGGATTTTCCAACGCTTTACACGCCTAAAAACGACACTTTAATACGCCGTTTAATAATAACCGATGATGAGCAAAATCATCTGAAAACGCTGATTAGCAGCGAAAAATTGAAAGAAAGGAATAAATCAAAAGTAAAACAACGCCGAGAAAAACAACGCCGTGACAAAGGAATTATGTCACGAGAAGAGTATTTGCAACGTAAAAATGACAAAATCAAACTTGTTGAGTATTTCAAAAATTTTATGACCACCAAAGAAATGATTAAATTTTTGGGCTTTTCTCGGAGCAGTATTTATTCATATTTGAAAGAAATCAAAAATAAAA
>SFHR01000045.1 GCA_004555545.1 Dechloromonas aromatica (nom. nud.) | reverse complement strand
CTTTTAATTACTCACATAATGATAAAAATCAATTTGGTAAAGCGTTTCAACTCGCTGCTGGTTATGAATATTATTTGAGTAAAAGGAGCAATTTATTTGCAGCATATTCGTATATAAAAAATGATAAAGAAAAGCGAAATAATGATGGAAGTATTTTGCGTTATGGACGTTTTGGATATACAAGTGATGCATCAAATTTAGGTTTGGGATATCAACAAGCACTACAATTTGGAATACGGCATAGTTTTTAAAAGCAAATAATAAACAAATAAAACTTTTCCACGAGAATTCTCAAAAATTTTTTGGGAGATCTCGTGGAATTTATTTTTTATATCTATGTTTTTTCCCATCTTCTTTTGCCATTTTCACTATAACCAACGACCATACAAGCAGCTCTTGAAATTGAGCTAAAAGTATAGTCTTTAACAAATTTAACTATATCCTTATCTTTATCTATTAGTTCTAAAAATCCATCTTCCAACATTTTTTTCCTTTCATTGTATACGCTTATTCCTCCTTTATCGTATTTGTAATTATCAGTAAAGCAATCACCTATAGAACCTTTGAGAACAATAAATCTTTTAGAATTATTTTCATATTTTCCATATGCATTTCCACAATGTTTTTCTATTTGATAAATAGTCTCTATATTAGTTATATTTTTATTATTACTTATTATTTGGGGCTGCTCTTCACTGGATTTATTTTCATAATCTTCTATTTCTTTAGAAATGTTATTCACAAAATTATCTAGAGTAATTTGAAAATTAGAGTTATTTGTATTTATTTTTTTATCTTCACAATACTTTAATAAGGTTTCTTTTATATCTGTTATATATTTTAGTCTGTCTTTAATTGGATAACAGAATTCACAAAATAATAGTTTCCATTTTTTTGAATTTTTTTGTTCAAATAATTCTTCCGCAAAAGCAATTACTTCATCAGTTTCATAATATTTTGGCGATAAAAATTTTTCAAAAAAAACTGCTTTATCTTCCAAAGAAAAACTATCATTTAACAAATCAAATTGTAAAAATTTACATTTAGAAAAAATCCCTACATCCTGCTGTTTTCTCGGCAAATAAAATATCCAAGTATTCCCATCAGTTAAGATAGCAATTTTTGCATTTTTCTCAAAAGTATAGTGATGTAACTGAGTTTCTCCATTTTGAATATTTAGTTTTCCAACAGCTTTTATTTCTATATAAATATCTGCCAAATCAGCATTTGTTTGACTAAAAATTGCTACATCAAGTCTTCCGTTCTTAGTTTCAAAATTAGTATCTAATTTATTTACAGAATATTCATAGCAAACTAAATTTGGATTAAAAATAGGTTGTTTTAATGCTTCAAGAATACGAACTACAATTCCAACTCTTACAGCTTCTTCATTAACATAGTTATTATTTTTCAAGTTATCATAAATATCAGCCAAAATATTTTTAAAGTCAGTGCCCATAATTCATAACCATAATGTATAAATAAAATATGAAATATTTGATTAGTAAATCAGTTTGCGATATTTTATAAACAATTTTCCACGAGAATCCCTTTTTTTGTTTTTATTTTTAAAAAATAATTATCGTTCCTTCGATTCTGGTGGAAATTTCAGTTTCTCCGATTTCCAACGGCGAACTTTCTCCGGCAGCCGAATCCATTTGCAGAGCATTTGCCGTCGCCATTTTAGCCCGGAACATCACCGGCTGAATGTATTCATTATTTTGCGAAATCGTCATCTGCAAAATTTTATATTTGCCGTTCATAGTTTCCGCGATTATTGCGGCTCTACTCTTGAACAAATTCAAGGCGTTACGCGTGGTTTGCGTTTCAATTTGCGTTTTATTGCTATCGGAAATATTTTGCGAAATTTGGCTGATTCCGAAATTCATTTGCTGAGCTTTCCCCAAAAATTCAGACAACGCCGTAATATTTTCGCTTTTGGCTTCCACGATCAATTCAGAACGCATTTTCCAGCGTTCTATATTTTTATTATTTTTGCTATAAATTGGATAAGAAATTTGCTGTCCGCTGTTGATTTTCAATTTTGTAGGACTTTTATTTTTAGCAAAATTTATAAGCGTTTCAATTTTTTTGTTGATTTCTTTGGCTAATTCTGCGGTAGAATTTGCGGTATCTTCGGCAAAAATTTTGGCTTTGATGCTATCATTTTTAGCGTTTTCAGAAGCGATGACGGCAAATTGAATTTGCGTTTGATTTTTGTTATTCATATTTTTGCTTTCGGCGGCGTTTGCAAGATTTATAAAAGTTATAAAAGTTATAAAAAATAAAAACAAAAATATTTTAGAAATTGTTATTTTGTGCATAATCATAATTTTTATTGTCTCCGTTCTACAGAAAAATCTGCCAAATTTAATAAAGCGATTTTATATTGTTCGTTTAATTGCAAATCCATAATTGCATTTTTGGCTAATTGTGCTTCTTTGATGGCTTGTTGCCGCGTAAATTCTAACGCATTGCTGTTTTTGATTACTTCCAAAACTTGAGCAAAAACTTCGCGTCCGCCGTTTTCTATGGCGTTTTTTACGATATTTGCTTGTTCCGGAGTTCCATTTTGCATAACGTAAATCAACGGCAGCGTTGGTTTGCCTTCAGCGAGATCATCGCCTAAATGTTTGCCGGTTTCATCTTCGTCGCCGGAATAATCTAAAACATCATCTATCAGCTGGAAAGCCGTCCCCAAATACATTCCATAATCAGCAAACGCTTTGATTATTGCCGAATCTTGCGTCCCCAAAATTGCTGCGATTTCCGCCGATGCCTGAAATAATTTTGCCGTTTTGTAATGAATAACTTTCATATAACGCTCTTCATCAACATCTGCGTTATGGCAGTTCAAAAGTTGTAAAACCTCGCCTTCAGAAATTATGTTGGTCGCCTGAGATAGCACTTTCATCACGGCCATATTGTTAATTTTGACCATCATTTGAAATGAACGCGAATATAAAAAATCTCCCACCAAAACACTGGCGGCATTTCCAAAAACTGCATTTGCGGTCGGTTTGGAACGCCGTAAATCAGATTCATCAACTACGTCGTCGTGGAGCAGCGTTGCCGTGTGAATAAATTCAATTACTGCCGCCAAAGCATAATGCTGATTTCCTTGATAATTCAGTGCATTAGCCACTAACAATAACAAAATTGGACGTAGGCGTTTGCCACCGGAATTGATGATATATTCGGCAATTTGGCGAATTAAGACGACTTCGGAATATAATTCTTGGCGTATAACTTGATTCACGTTGTCAAGATCATTTTTTATTAGCGTTTGTAGCGTTTTTTGGAAATCTTGCGAAGTTGAATAATTTAGGGACATAAGGACATAATAAATTATTTATAAAAAAATTAAGGCATTAAAAGCATTATCAGCAATTTTCCACGAGATTTTATAAAAATTTTTTGAAAAAAATATTACAAATCTCGTGGAAAAATTTTGCTTATGCTTTTTTAATCTAACTTAATCTAATTTTCTGGCGATTTCTTGAATTTCGTAAATTTCTAATTTATCGTTTTCTTTGATATCGTTGAAATTTTTCAGAGATAAACCGCACTCAAAACCTTCTTTGACTTCTTTGGCGTCGTCCTTGAAGCGTTTTAGCGAATCCAAATCGCCATCCCAAATTACCACATTATCGCGGAGCAATCTGGCTTTGCTATCGCGTTTGACGCAGCCTTCCAAAACATAACAACCGGCGATAAGCCCAATTTTGGAAATATTGAAAACTTGGCGAATTTCTACCAAACCGATAATTTGCTCACGTTTTTCCGGTGCTAACATTCCAGACAACGCCGCTTTGATTTCATCAACCGCATCGTAAATCACGTTGTAATAGCGGATATCTACGCCGAACGTTTCCGAAAGTTTTCTCGCATTAGCATCGGCTCGGACGTTAAAGCCGATAACTACGGCTTTGGAGGCCTGTGCCAAATTGATATCGGTTTCAGAAATCGCACCAACGGCAGCGTGAATAACTTTTACGCGAACTTCTTCGTTAGATAATTTTTCCAAAGATTGCACCAACGCTTCTTGCGAACCTTGCACATCGGCTTTGATAATCAGAGCCAGAGTTTGCACTTCGGTTTGATTTCCGGATTTGTCGCCCATTTGACTGAAAATATTTTCCAAGTTCGCTGCTTGTTGCCGAGCCAACTTAACATCGCGGAATTTTCCTTGCCGGAATAAAGCAATTTCACGGGCTTTTTTCTCGTTGGATAAACTTACGGCTTCTTCACCGGCGGCGGGAACGTCAGATAAACCTAAAATTTCCACCGGCATTGATGGCCCAGCTTCTTCAATTTGACGACCGTTCTCATCTAACATTGCCCGGACTTTTCCGAAAACTTGTCCGGCTAACAATATATCGCCTTTATGCAAAGTTCCGCTCTGAACTAACATCGTAGCAACGGCACCGCGACCTTTATCTAAACGGGCTTCTATGATTAAACCTTTGGCGGAAGTAGTTTTTGGGGCTTTTAACTCTAAAATTTCGGCTTGGAGCAAAATATTTTCTAACAAATCATCAATTCCGATTCCTTTTTTCGCCGAAACATTCACAAACGGAGAATCGCCGCCATATTCTTCAGGAATTACGCCTTCGCTGACTAATTCTTGTTTTACTTTTTCTGGATTTGCTTCCGGTTTATCAATTTTGTTCATAGCCACAACCAACGGCACATTAGCGGCTTTGGCGTGGTTAATTGCTTCTTTGGTTTGCGGCATCACGCCATCATCGGCGGCAACAACTAAAACGACGATATCAGTGGCTTTGGCTCCGCGTGCTCGCATAGCCGTAAATGCTTCGTGTCCGGGAGTATCTAAAAACGTGATAATTCCTTTGCCGGTATCAACGTGATAAGCACCGATATGTTGCGTAATTCCACCGGCTTCACCGGTTGCGACTTTGGTGCGGCGAATGTAATCAAGCAGCGAAGTTTTTCCGTGATCCACGTGTCCCATAACCGTAACTACTGGCGGACGTGTTTCCAAAACGGCGTTTTTGAGTTCATCGCTATTATGTTCTTCGGATAAAAATGCGTCTGGGTCGTCCAACTTGGCAGCGAACGCTTTGTGTCCCATTTCTTCAACAACTATCATCGCAGTATCTTGATCAAGCATTTGATTTATGGTGACCATTGTTCCCATTTTCATCAACGCTTTGATAACCTCAACGGCTTTGACTGACATTTTATGAGCGAGTTCAGCTACGGTTATGCTTTCCGGCACGTGAACTTCATAAATCATCGGCTCGGTCGGAGTTTTAAAACTTCCTTGCGAATTTGGATGTTTATCTTTGCGATTTTTGTTTGTGGTGCGACGCATTTTGTCGTCAATTCCGGACATTCCGGCGGCATTTTTGGTTCGCATTCCTCCACCGATTTTTTTATTTCTATCGCCGCGTTCATTGCGATCATTTCTGTCGCTGCGATCATTTTTGTCGGCTTTACGGAATTTATCGGCATCATTTTTTGCTGATGCAGATTTTTTATTGTCTTTGTCTTTGTCTTTTTCTTTGTCTTTTTCTTTGTCTTTATTATTTTTTTCTCTGCTGTCTTTGTTTTCTTTATTTTCTTTGCTATCTTTGGAAATATTTTTTTGATTTCTCGTGGAAATTTGTTTTTCTTTCTCGTTTTTGTCGGTTTTATCGGCTTTCAGATTTTTTTCCACGAGATTTTGTTTATTTTTTTCGGCTTCATTAGCGGCATTTGCTTTTTTAGCGGCTAATTCGGCTTCTTTTCTACGTTTTTCAGCGAGTTCTGCTTCTTGAATTTCCCGCAGACGATTTGCCCGATTTTGTTCGGCTTCACGGGCTTTGAGTTCGTCTTCACTGAGAACGGTGCCGGTTTTTTGGAGATTTTCAGCGGCTTTTCTGGCGGCTAATTGAGAGACTAATTCTTTTTTATCTTTTTCTTTCTCGCGATTTCTTCCGCTGCGTTTGCTACGGCGACGTTCGCCACTTTTATCGCTTTTATCAGCTTTTTCTTTATTTTCTTTGCCTTCTTTATTTTCAGGATTTTTTTCCACGAGATTTTCGTTATTTTTTTCAGTTTTCTCGTTATTTTGTTGAATTTGTTGATTTTGTGAAATTTCTGTTATTTGATTTTTTTCAGATTTTTCAACCTTTTCAACCTTTTCAACCTTTTCAGATTTTTCAGTTTTTTCAACGTTTTCAACTTTTGTAGGCGTTTCAGCTTTTTCTACAATTTTTTCGGCATTTTTTTCAGCATTTTCTACTTTTGTTTCGCTTTTGGTGCGTTTAACAAAAGTGCGTTTTTTCTTAACTTCTACCGGAATAATTTTGGAGCGACCTTGTGCATCAGTTTCTTGGATTTCAGAAGTTTTGCGACTAATGCTAACAAATTTATCTGTCATAGTGTTTTTTCTAATTTTTATTTTTATTTTTATATTTATTTTTTATTTATTTATTTATTTTTATAAATCCCAATATTCACGGGCTTTCATAATCATTTCTTTGGCAATATTTGCAGAAACTCCGGTGATTTCTATCAATTCATCAACCGACAAATCTGCCAAATCATCACGCGTTTTGATATTTTGTTCGGCTAATTTTGCGGCGATTTCTTTGGTCATTTTTGGCAATTCCAACAAATCTGGCGAAACGCCTTCTAATTTTTCTTCGGCGATCATTTCATCATTTAACAAAACATCTCTGGCACGATTGCGTAATTCATTGACGGTCTCTTCGTCCAACTCCTCAATTTGCAAGAGTTCGGCAACCGGAATATAAGCGATTTCTTCCAAAGTTGATAAACCTGCTTCAATCAAAACATCAGCAAAATCTTCGTCTATATCTAATTTTTCTACGAATTCTTTTTGGATCGCTAAATGTTCAGCTTTGGCACGTTCTTGAGCGACATTTTCCGTTAGCAAATTGATAGTCCAGCCGGTTAATTCTGTTGCCAATTTTACATTTTGCCCATTGCGTCCAATGGCTATCGGCAAATTATCATCACTGACAATCACGTCCATACTGTGATTATCTTCATCAACAACGATAGACAAAACTTCCGCCGGAGATAATGCTTTGATTACAAATTTGGCGGCATCTGGCGACCATTGCACGATATCAATTTGTTCGCCGCGAATTTCTGCTTTGACTGCGGAAATACGCGAACCACGAATTCCAACACAAGTTCCAATCGGATCTATTTTTGGATCATTTGATTTGACGGCGATTTTTGCCCGAAAGCCCGGATCTCTGGCACAAGATTTGATTTCAATCAAGCCGTCGCTGATTTCTGGGACTTCTAATTCAAATAAATGTTGGATAAATTCCGGCATTGTGCGAGATAACACAATTTGCGAACCTCTTGGGCCTCCGCGTTCTACTTTTTTGATGAACGCTTTGATTTTGTCGCCGTTCCGGAAATTTTCTCGTGGCAATAATTGATCGCGTGGCAAAAGGGCTTCTACTTTTCCGCATTCTACTAATAAACCGCTACGTTCCACGCGTTTTACCACGCCGGACATAATATGTTCGCCACGTGCAAGATAATCTGTATAAATTTGTTCGCGTTCGGCGTCTTTGATGCGTTGAACGATAATTTGTTTGGCAGCTTGAGCTCCGATTCTGCCAAAATCTATGGCTTCTAATGGTTCATCAACAATATCGCCGACAACGATTTTATCTTCTTCGTTATCGCCTTCATCGTTATCAATTTGAGAAATCGGCACTTCCAAATGTTTATTGCGATAATCTTTATCGGCGACGACTCTCCAACGGCGGAACGCTTCATAATCGCCGGTATCGCGATCAATGACCACGCGAATATCAGCATTTTCATCCATTTCGCGTTTAGTTGCTTGAGCCAAAGCGATTTCAAGGGAACTAAAAACAATTTCTTTGTCTATATTTTTTTCGTGAGCCAATGCGTCGGCTAAAAGTAATAAATCTTTGCTCATAATTTTTTTTAGAATTCTATGCGTGGGATTAAACGGGCTTTGTCTATATTATTGAAATTTATTTCTACGTAATTTTTATTATCTATATCTTCCACGAGATTTTGATTATTTTTTTTAGCATTTTTATTTTTATTTTTATTTCTATCTTTTCCTTTTTCTTTTCCTTTTTCTTTTTCGTCATTTATTTTTGTTGCATCCAAATCCAAAATTATCAAATTTTTTTCGCTATCTACGTTTTTGATATTACCGCGAAAATTGCGTTGATTTTCCACCGGAATGCGAGTTTTTAGTTGCACATCTTTTCCGACAAATCTTACAAAATCAGCCAACGATTTCAAAACTCTATCCAAGCCTGGCGAGGAGATTTCCAAACGCTCAAAATCAATATTTTCCACTTCAAACAAACGCACCAAATGATTTGAAACATCGGCACAATGTTGCGTATTTATTTCGCTGACTAAATCGGCATTTTCCATAAAAACGCGAATTAGTTTGCCACGTGCAGAAAGTTCCAAATCAACCAAATTAAAACCAAGCCCATTTAAAGCAGTTGTGATAATTTGCGATAAATGTTGCTGGTCAATTTTGTTATTTGAATTTGAAATTGTGTTTGAATTTATGTTTGGAATTAAATCTGAATCTGAATTTGAATTTGAATTTGTTTGTTGCATAAAATGATTTCAAAATTTTGAAAATTTTTAAAAGTTGCAAATTTTATAAAAATTTATAAAAAAATTTATAAAAAATTTATAAAAAATTTATAAAAAATTTATAAAAAATTTTTGAAATCTCGTGGAAAATTTTTATTTCTGCAAATCTTTTAACAAATTTAATAATTCCGTCAAAATAAATAAAGTTGCTTGTTGGCGAATTTGTTGGCGATTTCCGTCAAAGATTTTGCGGAAAGTTTTTATTTGCGGATTTTGAGAATTTTCAAAATATAAAGCAAAACAAACCGTTCCAACCGGATTTTTAGCGTCTCCGCCAGTTGGCCCAGCCACGCCGGTAGTAGAAATTCCTATATTTGCGTTCGGAGATTTTTTCACGGCTCCGAAAGCCATTTTTTCGGCACATTGTTCAGAAACTACGCCGAATTCTTGAATAATTTCTGGAGGAACTGAAATCAGTTGAATTTTAGCCTTTTCGTTATAAACAACGAAAGCACAATCTAAAATTTCCGAAGCTCCGGACAAACGCGTCAAAACTTCGGCGATGAGTCCGCCGGTGCAAGATTCGGCGGTTGTCAAACGGATTTTGTATTGTTTGCATAAAGCAAAAATTTGGCTTACTAAATTTTCAATATTTTCAAAGTTTTGAATATTTTCAAAGTTTTGAATATTTTGAATATTTTGAATATTTTCCACGAGATTTCCTTTATTTTTTTTAACCCATAAACATCAATGGCGACAAAATATTTTTTGGACTGCCACCTTGCAATAAAACTTCTATCATCGGCGATTCATTCCAAAAGCCGCTTTCGGTTTCTATGCCGCCGACCGATTGCACGGTTTTGCCTGACCAATAATTTTCGGCAATGTTGTCTAATTCCGGCAATGATAAATTATTCGCACGACGTAAAACTTCTAACCAAGCGGCATCGTGATAAGAAAGCGTGTATTCGCTGGTGGTTTGAACGCAGCCTAAAACTTTATAGCTCAAAAACTGCACGTTTTTACGATAAAACGCCAAAGCATCAACGCGGCTGATAAACAATAATTTTGACTGCAAACGCGAGGGAAATTCTTTAAATCTCCGCTGACGAAAAAATTCTAAATGATATTCGGCAAAATAATTCTGCACGGCAACATTTGGATCAATCGCAATCGTAGGGAGTTGTTTTTTTGTTGCCAAAGCCGTGGATTTTGATGCTGCTGAATTTGCTGTATTTACTTGATTTTTTTTGTCTTTGCGTTGTTTCATAACTTCCAAATCTTGATTAAATGGGCTATTTTTCCAAACATTCCAGCCGCAAATTTCTTGATCATTAGGCATTCGCCACGTGAAAAGTTGAATCGGCGAATTGCTAATTATCAAATTTCCGGGCAGTTTATAATCTGCATTATCTTGATAATTTTCATAATATTCTTTGCGGAAATTTTCTAATTGCGATTTGGAAAAAACAACTGCTTCAGCACACATATTTTTTTGTTTTTGTAACTAAAATTTTTTGCTAATTAAATTTAACGACAAAGCATTGCTAACAACACAAAACGAACTCAAAGCCATAGCCAAAGCCGAAACCATCGGATTTAAAGTTCCCATTGCTGCCAACGGAATTCCAATAACATTATAAAAAAACGCAAAAAATAAATTTTGTTTAATTTTCTTTCTACACGCTTTGGAAAGTTTTATCGCCGTGATAATTGCTTGTAAATTGTTATTTGTCAGAATTATATCCGCCGATTGCTGAGCGATATCCGAAGCGTGAATAAAAGAAAACGCCACATCCGCTTGAGATAACGCCGGAGCGTCATTTATTCCATCGCCGATCATAGCGATAATTTTGTATTGATTTTGAGGAGCGGATTTTATTTTAGAGATTTCTTGAGCTTTATGATTTGGCAGAATTTTTGCCACGATATTTTCCGGCAAAATTCCGACTTGTTTGCCGATATTTTCGGCGGTTTGAGAATTATCGCCGGTTAGCATAATTGTTTGAATTTGCAAATCATTTTGCAAAGTTTGAATTATATTTTTGGCGTTTTTGCGTAAAGAATCTTGCAAAGAAAATAACAAAATCAAATTATCATTTTCGTATAAAGCCACCAGCGAGGAATTTTGTAAATTTTGCAAATTTTCCACGAGATTTTGATTATTTTTTTTAGAATTTTCTGAATTCTCTAAATTTCCTAAAAAATAATTATTTCCATCAACGCAACAAAAAATCCCTTTTCCGGCGATTTCTTCAAAATTTTTTATAGAAATCTCGTGGAAATTTGTTGAATTTATATTGCTTATTTTGCTTATTTTGCTTATTTTGCTTATTTTTTGCTGACAAAAATTCTGCATAGCCAACGCCAACGGATGATTTGATTGCTTTTCTAATTGCAAAATCAGTTGCAAATAAAAATCTAAATTTTTTGCAGAGTTTTCATTTTCATTTTCATTTGCGTTTATAAAATTTTGCATATTTATAACTTCTGGCTTCCCGTTAGTTAGCGTTCCGGTTTTATCAAACGCCATCACGCCGATATTTGCACAATATTCCAAAACTTGAGCGTTACGAATTAACACGCCAAATTTTGCCGCTATGCCGATTCCGACCATCAAAGCCGCCGGAGTTGCTAAACCCAAAGCACAAGGACAAGCAATAACCAACACGGAAATTGAATTTATCAAAGCGGTTTGCAAATCATACGGAGCAAAAATGAAATACCACGCCAAAAACGTCGTCAAGGCAATTCCAACAACGCTTGGAACAAAAATAGATGCAATTTTATCGGTTAATCGCTGAATCGGAGCTTTGCTATTTTGAGCCTCTTCCACGCGTTGGATAATTTGTGCTAACAAAGTATGTTCGGCGGTTTGAGTTGTTTGGCAAATCAGAACGCTATTCAAATTGATAGTTCCGGCAAAAACTTTATCACCAACATTTTTGATAACCGGCAGATTTTCGCCGCTCAACATAGATTCATCAACCGCAGAATTTCCGTGAATAATTGAGCCATCGCAGGGAATGCTGTCGCCGACTTTGACTAAAAAAATATCATTTTTTAAGACGGCAGAAATTTCTACGCTTTCAAAATCATCAATATTTATATTTGCGGAATTTTCAAAATTTTCCACGAGATTTTTAGAATTTTTTTTGAAAATCATTGCCGTTTTTGGTGTTAATTTTGTGAGCGATTCTATGGCGGCGGCGGTTTTTTTCCGAGCCGAATGTTCTAAAAATTGCCCGAGCAAAACAAGCGTAATAATCACCGCAGAACTTTCAAAATATACCGGCAAGTTTTGCAAATCCCAAATTGTGATAAACAAAGAAAATATAAAAGCCACCAGCGTTCCCAAAACCACTAAAACGTCCATATTTGCCGATTTATGTTTGAGCGAAGCGAACGCTCCGATAAAAAATTTACGCCCACAATAAAATTCTACGACGCTGGCTAAAACGGCTTGGAAAAATCTTGGCAATTCAAAATTATGCGAATCTGCAAACATCAAAAACATAGGCAAAATTAACGGCAAAGTTAAAATCGCTGCCAAAATTAAATTTGCTTTTTCGCTGATTTGTTTTTCGTTATTTTGTTTATTTTGTAAATTCTGTTGATTATCAAAAACGCTCGCCGAAAACCCAGTTTCGGCAACAATTTTGATAATTTGCTCGGCGGTTAAATTCTGACTACGAACATATGCTTTTTCGGTTGATAAATTGACGTTGGCAGCGTCAATTTTGTCATTCTGGATCAGAGTTTTTTCCAAACGCGTAGAGCAAGATGCACAATGCATTCCGTCAATTTTAAATACAAATAAAGACATTTTTTTATTTTCCTATTTTTCCACGAGATTTTTAAAAATTTTTTTAAAAATTTTTTACTTTTAATTTCTACTTTTAATTTTTTACAAATTTTATAAATAACATAATGCTAAACCATTTTTCAGGATTTAGTTTCAAAGAAGATTATGATGATTAAATAAATATAAAAAAACAATTTTCCACGAGAAATTCCAAAAAATTTTTGGAGATTCTCGTGGAAAATTTGCTTTTTATTTTTATTTTTTATTTTTATTTATTCTTTCAACGCAAAAACTGCCATTGACTCCACGTGGGCAGTATGCGGAAACATATTTATTATTCCGGCAAAACGTAATTCATAATTTTTCAGATGCACCAAAATTCCGGCATCTCTGGCTAATGTTGCTGGATTGCAAGAAACATAAACTATCAATTTTGGCTTGATTTCACTGAATTCGTCCGGAAGTGCTTTTATCAATTCTACCGCTCCTTCACGCGGCGGATCTATCAACCATTTATTGAAAATCTTGCCATCATTTTCGGCGATTAACTTTTCTAATTCTGGCAAATCAAATTTGAATAAATTTGCTACTTTGAATTTGGCTAAATCTTGCAAATTATTATTTTTGGCGTCATCATTTGCTCGTTTGACTAATTCTGCATTGCCTTCCACGCCGAAAACTCGGGCTTTTTGTTTGGCTATCGGCAAAGTGAAATTCCCCAAACCGCAGAAAAAATCAGCAATTATGTCATTTTGATTGGCTTGTAAAAAACTCAACGCTTGACGAATCATAACTTTGTTGATTTGGTGATTGACTTGCGTGAAATCAGTTGGCTGGAATTGCATTTCTAAATTGAATTCCGGCAACAAATATGACAAAGTTTTTTGATTTTCATTTTGCGGATAAAACAAATAAACCGAATCTGGGCCTTTTTCTTGTAAATAAAACGCTAATTTTTGTTTTGCGTTTGCGTTTGCGTTTGCGTTTGAGTTATTTTCATTGTAATTGTCTGCAAAAATTTTCAGCAATGTTTTATCGTTATCGCTCAAAGGTTCCAAGATTCGTAGCACCAAAGCAATCACAAATTCTCCGACCGAAATTTCTATCTGCGGGATTTTTTCTGCCAACGTCAAAGATGCAATCAAACTCCGCAACGGCATTAGCAAATCCGAAATCGCTTTGGGCAAGATTTCGCAAGTTTGCATATCGGCAATATAACTGCTTTTGCGTTCGTGAAAGCCAATTAACACGCCGCCTTTTTTGGGAACATTTCTCACGCTCAAACGGGCTTTATGCCGATAATTCCACGCCGAACCAACAATCGGCGGCAACATTGTTTGAGCTTTGACTTTGCCGATGTGCCATAAATTATCTTCCAAAACTCGCTGTTTTACGGCAACTTGCGAAGTCATTTCTATATGTTGCATAGCACAACCGCCACAAATTCCAAAATATTTGCATTTTGGTTCAACTCTGGCGGCGGCGGGTTTGATAATTTTGATTAAATGTGCAAGTTCATATTTTTTCTTATCTTTGAATTTGGCGTATTCCACGATTTCATTTGGCAAAGCATCGTCTATAAAAATTGTTTTGCCATCTTCATTATGGCAAATTCCACGAGC
Organism: Dechloromonas aromatica (nom. nud.); assembly: GCA_004555545.1. Classification (GTDB taxonomy): domain Bacteria; phylum Pseudomonadota; class Gammaproteobacteria; order Burkholderiales; family Rhodocyclaceae; genus SFHR01. The sequence goes on along the minus strand of SFHR01000045.1, from coordinate 1,351 downwards.
ATTATTATCAAGCGATTCAATTTTGGCGATCGGCATTTTGTTTGTTGAAATAATAAAAAAATGAGACAAATAAAGAATTCCCACGAGATTTTAAAAAATATTTTTGAAAAAATTTTCAGAAAAAATATTTAATTTCTCGTGGAAAAAATATCAAAAAGGAAAAAATATTGTTGTATTTTTGTCAATTTAGCATAATTTTTGTTGTAAAAAAGGCAAATCAAAATAATTTTGTTTGCGAAACTCAAAAAATATTGGCAAAATACGCTTCGTTTTTCGGCAAAAAAACCGAAAAATGATTTTTAATTTTATAGTTTTAATTTTAGTTTTGATTTTAGTTTTGATTCTTATTTAATTATTTAATGTTTTTTGTTAAATAACTAAATAACTAAATAAATTATTAAATAATTAAATTATTAAATATAAAAATTAAATTTTATTTTAAACAACATTTCTTAAACAATTTACAAAATTTTTATTATTGGAGTTTTTATAATATGCAAAAAAAACTTATCGCTTTGGCTGTAGCCACTGCTGCTTCTACTGGTGCTTTTGCTCAATCTTCTAACGTTCAAATTTATGGTGTCGTTGATTACGGTTATACTATCCGTCACGATCGTAACCAAGCTGCAAAAGATGCTGGTATTTCCAAAACTAACTCTCGTTTCAATGGTGGACAAGCTGCTGGTAACCGTATCGGTTTCAAAGGCGTTGAAGATTTAGGTAATGGTTTGAAAGCCGTTTTTGTTTTGGAACGCGGTTTTGCTTTGGACACCGGTTCTGATATCAACACTGGTGACATCCTTACTACACATTAGTTTCCGGTTTGGATCCATTTGCTGACGGAACAGTTGGAACATATCACAATGTTAAAGGGGATATCAATGGTTTGTTTAATCCAGTTCGTGTAAATAACACCGTTGCTTATGTTTCTCCATCTTGGAGTGGTTTCAACTTCACCGCTGCTTATTCTAACAACGCATTAGCAGACGATAGTGCTACAAGAAATGCTGCAAATGACAATGTTTACGCTTTGGCTGGTAACTATGTTGCTCCAGATTGGAATGTTGGTTTGAGCTATCATTACATCGCTGCCGGAAAAGCACAAGGTGTAGCTCGTGATTTGAAAGGTGTTCATAATATCACATTAGGTGGTGCTTATGACTTCAAAGCAGTTAAAGTTTCTGCTTTCGTTTCTTACGACAAAGCAAATGCAAAAACTGAAGGATTCTTCCCTAACAACAAAAAATCTTTATCTCAAACTAACTTTATGTTAGGTGCTGTTGCTCCATTTGGCAAACACGCTGTTAAAGGTTCTGTCAACTATTCTTATAACAGCAAAAACCAATATGGT
>SFHR01000092.1 GCA_004555545.1 Dechloromonas aromatica (nom. nud.) | reverse complement strand
AATCGGCAAATTTTCTTTTAGCACATCATTTTCGGTAAAAAATATTACATAAGTTTCCGGCAACTCTGAAAAATCTTTGCCTTTTTCTAACAAATCAGAGTCCAACATAGCGGAAATAAATCTCGCACGTTTGGCGATTGCTCCTTTATTTGCACGTTGAATTTCTATGCTATAAATTTTGCCGTTGCTATCTTTTGCCACGATGTCAAGCCGCACCGAGCGTTTGCCAAATTTATTTATTTCAATTTGCGTTTTTGTTTCCGTGACTTTTAATTTTTTATTCAAAATGATTTTCAAAATAAATTCCATTATTTCATTTTGACCATCAAAAAACACGCTCATAAAATCGTCGTCAATTAAGCGATATTCCGCTAATTTTTGCTCAAATCTTGCGTAGTCCATTGTTGAGTTTTATTTTTCCTTTTTTATTTATTTTTATTCATAGAATTTGTTAATTTGCTCCGCAAACGCCGATATTGAATTGCCTCCGCCATATGCGGCAAATGAATTGTCTGCGAATTATCCAAATCGGCGATAGTTCTGGCGAGTTTAAAAATTTTATGCCAAGAACGTGCTGAAAATCCTAATTTGCTACTTGCCTGAGTTAATAGCAATAACGCTGATTCTTCGGTTTGGGCTTGACAAAATTCATTGATTTCGGCGACTTCTAAATCGGCGTTGGTTTTACCTTGCCGTTGCATTTGTAAATTTCTGGCGTGACAAACTCGCTGTTGGACAACTTCTGAAGGTTCTCCGCCGTTCTTGGATGTCGCCAAAACTTCCGCCGAAACCGCCGGAACTTCCACAAATAAATCTATGCGATCTAACAACGGGCCTGATAAATGCGAAGTATAACGGCGAATTTGATCTTGAGTGCAGCGGCAACGTCCTTCCGAGTCTCCGAGATACCCGCACGGACAAGGATTCATAGCGGCAATCAATTGAAATTTTGCCGGAAATGTAGATTGTTTAGCGGCTCGGGCAATATGAATTTGTTTGCTTTCCAACGGTTCACGTAAGGTATCTAAAACTTTGCGTGGGAATTCCGGTAATTCATCTAAAAATAAAATGCCCTCGTGAGCTAACGATATTTCTCCTGGACGCGGTGGATTGCCTCCGCCAACTAATGCCACTGCTGACGCCGTATGATGAGGACTCCGGAATGGGCGTTTTGCATATTGCTCTATTTTGAACTGCCCGGCTAACGATAAAATTGCGGCGGAAGATTGTGCCTCGTTGATAGACATCGGCGGTAAAATGCTCGGCAAACGCGAGGCTAACATAGATTTTCCGGATCCAGGCGGCCCAGACATCAACAGAGAATGGCGTCCGGCGGCTACGATTTCTAAAACTCGCCGTGCTTGAGGTTGCCCCAAAACGTCAGTCAGATTTGGATATTCAGAAAAAGCAAACTGATCAGGAATCTTTGGGGACGTAAGTTCTTGATTGCCGGATAAAAAATTACAAACTTGGTTCAAAGAATTTGCCGCTAAAATTTGCAAAGTTTCGTCGGCGTTTATCAAAGCCAAAGCTGCTTCATTAGCGGATTCGCTTGGCAGAATAAAGGTTTTGGTTTTGCCTTGTTTATTATTTTTTAAATATTCTGAATTCAAAATCATTGCCAAAGCACCGCTGATATTCCGCAAATCTCCGGATAGCGATAATTCTCCGGCAAATTCATAATTTGATAAATGCTGCTTTTTTATTTGTCCGGATGCCGCCAAAATGCCGATAGCAATTGGCAAATCATAACGTCCGCCTTCTTTTGGGAAATCCGCCGGAGCCAAATTGACTATGATTTTGCTACTTGGAAATTCAAAGCCGGAATTTATAATCGCTGAACGGACGCGATCTCGGGCTTCTTTGACTTCGGTATCAGGCAAACCAACTAAGGCAAAAGCAGGAAGTCCGGCACTAATATGCACTTCTACGGAAACTTGCGGCGAACTTAAACCATCTACGGCTCGGCTTAAAACGGTGGCTAAGGACATAAAAATAAAAGTTATAAAAATAAAATAAAAATAAAAATAAAAATTAAATAAAAAAATTCCACGAGAATTCTAAAAAATTTTTTGGAAATTTTTATAAAAATCTCGTGGAAAATTTTTATTTTTGCTTTTATACGTTTATGCTTTCGTTTGAGTTTCCGTTTTGATTGTTATTAGCGGAAAAATTTTTCCCAAACGATTTCCTGCTTAATTCGTAAATTAGTTCATAAACTAATTTGCTTTGCGATTCTGATAACTCCCGAAATAACAACAAAATTTGCTGTTCTAATGGCGAAAGTTGCATAGTTAGCGGTTTGTGCGCTACTTTGTGGTTGAAATTTATAGAGTTATTAGTCGCTGAACTGCCGTAATGCAACCAAAATTCAGATACATTTAGCCATTTAGCCAAAACTTGTATTTTATCTTTGGTAGGAATAGTTTGTCCGTTGAGCCATTTATGTGCAGATTGAGTGCTGATGGGAGTTTTAGGGTATCGCAAATTAAACTGAATTGCCAACTTTGTAGAGGAAATACTTCCGGTACTACTTAATAATGCTTGTTTTAAGCGTTCGGAAAATTGCTGTTTGTCGCTATGGTTTTTTTTCATAGCGTAAATTGTTGTGCGAATTTGGTTTAAAATTTCCCTTTTTTAGTTGAAATATTTAACTAAACAAGTTAAAATATAAACAATTTTTGCGAAACAAGAAAAAAT
>SFHR01000044.1 GCA_004555545.1 Dechloromonas aromatica (nom. nud.) | reverse complement strand
TGATTATAAAAATGCTCCACAAAGTGAGTATCAAAAATTATTACGAGGTGATTATTTACAATATCATAAAGCATCTAATCATTCTGATTTAGCTATCCAAAAACTGAAATTGATACCAGCAGAATGCGGAAAAGAGTATTTACCACAATCATTGCACGGAAAACAAAAATTTTCTACTACTTGGGGAAGATTATCTTGGAACAATGTAAGTCCTACAATTGACACTCGTTTTGACACTCCAAGTAATGGAACAAATTCGCATCCATATTTAAATAGAGCCATAACACCGAGAGAGGCTGCAAGATTACAAAGCTTTAATGATGATTTTTATTTTTGCGGTAATAAAACACAAATTTGTAAGCAAATAGGTAATGCTGTTCCACCATTATTAGCAAAAGCTATTGCGGATTATATTGTTTTTCAAATAAAACATAAATAATATTTATATTTATAGTAAAAAATATAACTATGCAAGTCAAAATAAATAATAATCAATCAAAAAATTTATGTGAGATATATAATAACGATGCTTATAAATATATTGATGTATTAAAAAAAAATAATATAATAGTTAATCATATTATTACAGATCCTCCTTATAATATTTCTCAAAAAAATAATTTCGCTACTATGAAAAATGCTGATAGAATTGGTTTAGATTTTGGTAAATGGGATTGGAATTTTGATTTATTAAATTGGATAAATCTTTATATTCCATTATTAGATAAAAATGGATCTGTAATTATTTTTTGTTCTTATAAATTCATTAGTGATATTTGCAGACAATTAGAAAACAATAGTATTACAATTAAAGATATTTTGATTTGGAAAAAAACAAACCCTATGCCAAGAAATACAAATAGACGTTATGTTCAGGATATGGAATTTGCTATATGGGGCGTTAATAAAAAGGCTAAATGGATTTTTAATAAACCAAAAGAATTGCATTATTTACGTTCAGTATTTGAAACAAGTATAGTTAGTAATAATGAAAGATTTAATCATCCTACACAAAAAAGTTTAAAACTTATGAAACAAATTATAACTATACATACAAATGAAAATGATACTATTTTAGATCCATTTATGGGGACTGGAACAACAGGAGTTGCAGCAATTAGTTTAAATAGAAAATTTATAGGTATAGAATTAGAAAAATGTTATTTTGATATAGCAAAAAAACGTTTATCTCAAAGTTGTTTAATATAATTTATTTTATTTAGAATTAAGTTAAGTATAAAAGAAAAAGTATAATATAATATAATATAATACAATATGATATATACAATATATAATATAGTAGGCAAACGTAATAGTTATAACTAAATTTATTTATGGCAGAAAAAAAAACACTTTGGCAATTATTTTGGCAGCATTTCAGTGATAAGCCCATAGACGAAAAATGGTTGGCACAGCAACGTAACAAAAATTCCGCGAGAAATCTCAAAAATTTTTTGGAAAATCTCGTGGAAAATAAGCAAGATGTTCAGCCAACTAACCAAAATGATATTTTTATGCCCGGAAGTCAAATCGGCGTTTTGCTAATTCACGGACTTTCCGGAACGCCGCAAGAAATGAAATCGTTGGGCAAACGGCTCAATGATTTTGGTTTTTCCGTTTATATTCCTTGTTTAGCTGGGCATTGCGGTTCTCCGGAAGATTTGTTGGTTAGCACTCATCAAGATTGGTTGGATTCAGTTTATTTGGCTTTTTTGAAGTTGCAGCATCAATATAAATGTAAAGTGATTTTTTCTGCCGGTTTATGCGTTGGTGCTACGATTGCTTTGAATTTGTGCGAACGTTTGATCGTTGAAAAATCTGGCAAAGAAAATATTTTACGCGGTCAGGCATTATTTTCTTTGATGTTGCAGTGGGACGGTTGGAGTATTCCAAAATTGGCGTTTTTGCTGCCGTTGATTATGAAATTGCCGTATTTCAGAAATCGTTATTTGTTTTATGAACGTCCGCCATACGGGATCAAAAATGAACGCTTACGCCATAAAATTTCCTCGCAAATGTTGAGCGGAGATAGCAAAAGTGCCGGTTTAGATTATCTGACCGGAATAACTTTGAAAGAGCAGTGGAATTTGATAGATTTGACGCTCAAAAAATATCATTTGAACGATGTTGAGACTCCAACTTTGTTAATACATTCCAAATTTGATGATATTTGTCATCATAGAAATTCGGAAAAAATTTTTCAACAAATAAGTAGCAAAATCAAAAAACTGATACTTTTAGAAAACTCCTATCATATGATAGTTGTTGATAATGAACGCAGTGAAGTGGCAAATGCTACTTTAAGTTTTTTTGTTGATTTGTTAAATCAGTATGAATTAGAAGAATTAACAAAATATAAGAAAGTAAGCAAAGATTTTCCACGAGAAAATGATATTATTTTTCAGAAATTAAGTCCGGAAGAATTTCAAAATCAGCCGCAGAGAAATAATTGGTTATAAATATTATTCTATAAATAAAAAAAGTATGAATATAAGTAAAAAATGAATATTAGTAGCGAAATTATAAGCCCTATATTTTGGGAACAAGGTTTGTTTTTACAGCCGCAACATTTTCAATTACAACAACGTTTTTTTCAGCAAATAAATACTAAAAATTTGCAATTACTTCAACCATATTTTTTTGGTTTTGATAATTATACAATTAACGAAATGCAGTTGAATAATGGTATTTTTGAAATATCAAAATTTAATGCGTTATTTGCTGACGGAACTTGGGTAAATTTTCCCGGAAATGCAGTTTTAGTGGCTCGTAGATTTGACGAAACTTGGATCAATCCAGAAGATGATTTGCCGGTTTATATAGGAATTTCTTTGGAAAAAACTATTAGCAATAATAACAAAGATAATAATGTTTATCAAACGGATTTGAGTGATTTGAATAATTTGCAGCAATTATTGCCAAAAAATTTCCGTTATGTTGCTGATTATAATCCGCAGAAATTTTCTGATTTATTAACTGATGAAACTACTGCCGATGTGCGAACTTTAAAATATAATGTGCATTTATATTTTGGCAAAGAAATTGAGAATATCAATGTTGTAAATAAAGAAATTTTTGCCGAAGTAAATAAAAATAATAAAAATGCAGTTATAAATATAAATAATGCCACAAATAATAGCAGTAATAGCAATAATATAAATTATATAAATTATGTAAATAATGAAAATCTTGCAAATACTAATGACAAAATAAATATAGAAAAAAGTATTGAAAATAATGCAAATTCCGCAACAAATGTCGCAAATAACAATGTTATAAATAGTGCGAATAATTTTGCGAATTCTCAAAATGTGATACTTTTGCCGATTGCAATTTTAAAACGCGATGGCGAACGAATTATTTTGAATAAACATTTTGTTCCGCCGATGTTATCTTTGCAAAATTCTGATGCTTTGCGTATGTTAGTTATCACAATTCGCGATACTTTACTTTCTCGGGCAAAACAGTTAGAAGAATACAAAATCGTTGGCAATGATATAAATATAACTCAAAATGCAAATATAAATGGCGGGAGTGGCAGCGTTACTTTATATATAATTTTATTCAGTTTGCTTGGCGTTATTAGTCGTCACGTGCCGATTTTAAACGGCTTTATAAATACCAAAAATATACATCCTTGGACTATTTATTTGGAGTTATGTAGTTTGGTCGGAGAGTTATCTGTATTTTCTTCAGATTTATCTCCACTTGGCGAAAATGAAAGCGGTCAAAATGTATTGCCAAAATATAATCATAACAATTTATATCCTTGTTTTGCGGCGGCAACTCAAATTATTACTCGTTTGGTTGATTCTTTAGTAATTGGCCCGGAATATTCTTTTGTGTTATCTTTGCAAAACGATGGCAAATATCAAGGTTTACGTATTGCTTATTTATCTCACGAGGCATTGAGTCCGCGTTATAATTATTGGTTGTTAATTCGCAGTAAGTTAATAAATAATAATGCTGATAATATAAATAATATAAATAACATAAATAATAACAATAATAACAATAATAACAATAATAACAATAATAACAATAATAACAATAATTTGAATTTGTTAAATCATATAAAACGCACGGCAAAATTAGCACCTTTATCATCTTTAAATGGAATTTTGGCTCGTGCTTTGCCGGGAATTCGTTTGATACATTCTGAAACTCCTCCGGTTGGAGTTCCACGCCGCAAAAATACTCTATATTTTCAAATTGAATATAATGATTCTTTATGGCAAGAAGTATTAAAAAATGGCGAAGTCGCCTTTGCACTTCCGGGTCAAATTGATGATTTATTTGTGCAAATTATGGTCATTGAAAAATAATTAGTAAAAAATTTAGTAAAAAATTTAGTAAAAATTTAGTAAAAATTAGTAATAAAAATAGTAATTACAAAAAATATAAATTTTATGAATACCAAAACTATCAAAAAAGAAGATTTAGTAAATTGTTTATTAGATGCAAAAAAATTACAACATATCAGCAAATTTCAAGCAAAATTTTTAGTAGAAAATATTTTTAGTCAAATTATTAGTATTTTGGAAGATGGCGAAGAATTTAAAGTCCAACATTTTGGCAAATTCTCGTTGATTGACAAAAAAGAACGTCCCGGCAGAAATCCCAAAACCGGCGAACCTGTTCCCATTGATGCGCGTCGAGTGGTAGTTTTTACGCCAAGCAAACAACTCAAAGACGGCGTAAAAAAACGTCTCAATAACAAAAATTATGATTACGCAAATGATGCAGAAATGCAAAATTTTTATGCGAAAAATTATTAAAAAATTATTAAAAATTAAAAAATAAAAAATAAAAAATAAAAAAATAAAAATTTTCCACGAGAAATCGTAAAAATTTTTCAAAAAATTTTTGGAAAATCTCGTGGAAAAATAAAAAGTAAATCGCAAATCGCAAATCGCAAATCGCAAATCGCAAAATAAATTATGAGTTATTTATTCATTTTGGTTTCGGCAATTTTGGTTAATAATGTCGTTTTAGTGAAAATGCTCGGATTGTGTCCGTTTATGGGCGTTTCCAAAAAAATCCAGACCGCTTACGGAATGTGCTTGGCAACCACTTTTGTGCTAACCGTCGCCACCGGAGCAAGTTATATTATCAGCAATTTTTTGTTAGAGCCGTTTGGCTTGGAATATTTGCGAACCCTTGCTTTTATCGTAACTATCGCCGCCATCGTGCAACTCACCGAGTTAATCATCGCCAAAACTTCACCGGTTTTGCAGCAAACGTTGGGGATTTATTTGCCGTTAATCACCACAAATTGTGCGGTTTTGGGCGTTCCGTTGTTAAACATAAATCACGACTATAATTTTGTGGAATCGTTATTATTTGGTGCCGGTTCAGCGATAGGATTTTCTTTGGTGTTATTATTTTTCACCGCCATTCGCGAACGCACCGAAGTCGCCGACGTGCCAAAATATTTCAAAGGCGTCCCGATTGCCTTGATAACCGCCGGAATTATGGCGTTAGCGTTTATGGGATTTTCCGGTTTAGATAAATATTATTAAGCAAAAAAATAAAAGCAAATAAAAAAATTCCACGAGATTTCCAAGAAATTTTTTAGAATTCTCGTGGAAAAAATTTTATAAATACAAATCTATAAATACAAATATAAAAAATTATGCAAAACCAAAAATCTATTTGTTTGTTGTTGGCAATTTTGCTGATTTCTACGCAACTTTGTGGCTGTGTTGCTTCTGCCATTATCGGCGGAGCGGCAGTTGTTGGCACTTCTATGCACGATCGGCGGAGTTTGGGACAACAAGCCAACGACGAAAGTTTTGAACTCAAAGCATTACAAGTTATTCCGCAAAAATATCACGACAATTCTCATTTCAACGTCACCGCTTATAACAGCGATATTTTGATAACCGGCGAGGCTCCGAATTCTGAATCTGCCAACGGAATTGCCGCTGCGGTAAAAACTATTCCAAACGTCAAGCGGGTTTATAACGAATTACGCGTCGCCAAAATTTCTACACTTGCAGAACGCAGCAAAGATAGCTACATAACTTCCAAAGTCAAGGCGAGGCTGGTTGATACGCCAAATGTTTCGGCAAATCATATCAAAGTTGTAACCGAACACGCCGAAGTGTTTTTGATGGGTTTAGTCACGCAAGCAGAAGCCACTGCCGCCATAGAAGCAACTCGCCGCGTCGCCGGAGTTGCCAAAGTTATCAATTTATTAGAAATTTTGTCCGCCACGCAATTAAAGCAATCCAGCATAAATTCGCATTTGGAAGACGAAAAAAATCGGACAAAACGTAATCACAACAATTATTATTATTCAAATTAACAATTTATAAAAATTATAAAAATTCACAAATTCAAAAATTCAAAAATTCAAAAATTCAAAAATTATGGAAAACTCAAATAACAACAAATCCAAAAAACAACAATTACAATCCGTTCGCGGAATGAATGATATTTTGCCGTCGGAAGCGTTTTACTGGGAAGTTTTAGAAAATATCGTCAAAAATTTATTGCTTTCTCACGCTTATTCGCCGATTCGTTTGCCAATCGTTGAGCCAACGCCGTTATTCAAACGTGCCATCGGCGAAATAACTGATATCGTGGAAAAAGAAATGTATTCTTTTGTTGATAGTTTGAACGGCGAAACTCTGACTCTGCGACCAGAAGGCACTGCCGGTTGCGTCCGAGCAGTTATTCAACATCATTTGGCGACTCAACAAAATCAGAAATTATTTTATATCGGTCCGATGTTCCGTCACGAACGTCCGCAAAAAGGTCGCTATCGCCAATTTACGCAAATCGGCGTGGAAACTTTCGGCTACGATGATGCCAACATAGAATTAGAACTGATTTTGATAGGAGCAAAACTCTGGAAAGCGTTAGGTTTGCAAGACAATATCCGTTTGGAAATCAATACGCTCGGCGAACTCCACGAACGCAAAAATTTCCGCGAGAATTTGATTAAATTTTTTGAAATCCCACAAAATTTAGAAATTATCAAACAAGATGCGGATGCTTTTCGGCGTTTATACACAAATCCGCTGCGAATTTTAGACAGCAAAAATCCGCAAATCGGCGAACTTTGTCAAAGTCCGCAAATGCCAAAATTATTTGATTTTCTCGGAGAAAATTCACAGACGCAGTTTGAAAATCTGCAAAATGGTCTGCAAAAATTAGGCATTCCGTTTTCCGTGAATTCGCGTTTGGTTCGTGGTTTAGATTATTACAATCGCACGGTTTTTGAATGGATTACCAACGATTTGGGAACGCAAGGCACGGTTTGTGCTGGTGGTCGTTATGATGGTTTGGTTGAACAACTCGGCGGAAAAGCCACGACGGCTTGTGGATTTGCAATGGGCGTGGAACGTTTGATCGCTTTGTTGATGGATAAGGATAAACAAAATTCCAAAAATAATTTTGGAAATCTCGTGGAAAATTTGCAGCGTCCGGATGTTTTTGTGATGTATGACAAAAATTGCCAAGATAGCGAAATTTTGGCTATGCAAATAGCGGAAAATTTACGGGAAATCAAAAATTTAAAAGTTTTGGTAAATTTTGGTGGCGGTTCGTTTAAATCGCAATTCAAAAAAGCCGACGCAAGTAAAGCCAAATTTGCCATAATCATCGGCGAGAGCGAGGTTGCCAATAATGTTGTGCAAATCAAAAATTTACAAACGCAGCAACAAAGTCAAATTTTGATTAGCGAGATTTGTAATTATGAATTCTGATTTTGTTGCTTTTGATATTGAATTGAATTTGAGCGGATTATCTTGTCCATTGCCGATTTTGAGGACTAAAAAGCAGTTATCGCAAATGCAATCTGGGCAAGTTCTGAAAATAATCGCCACTGATAGCGGTTCGCAACAAGATTTTCCGATGTTCGCAAAGCAATCCGGAAATCAACTTTTGCATAGCGAAATCACGGCGGACGGAGAATTTATATTTTTTATGCAGCGGAAATAAAAATGAATTTGACGGCATCTTATGGTTTGTTGGCTTACGCTTTGATTTTTGCGGCGTTATGCACGACAATTCGCTTTGGGATTTTTCACGCCAGAGCCGGTTTGTTCGCTACTTTGGTGGCGTTGGCAGTCGGCATAGCACCGGGTTTGAACGGCATTTTTGGATTGCCTTCTGGGACGTTATTATTGTTAGCAATAACGCATTTGGCATATCCGCATTATAAATATCCGCAGTTAGTGCAAATCAAATTTTGGGCGTTAGTTAGTTTTACATTATTCGCAATTTTGTTTTATTTGTTGTATTTACAAATAATAAATTCTGATATTAGTGTCGCTTTGAATTTATATAATTTTGGTTATGCAAATAATGCGTTAGCAATGCTTTTAGTATTATTATTTTCCGGAATAATTTTATATTATTATAAAAACTATGATTTTTGGGTAATTTGCATTTTGTTTGATGTAATTTTATGGAAAGTTGGAGTTTATAACAATTTGTGGGATGCTTTATTTTGCACGCCATTATTAGTTTTTACCTTACTTGTTTTAATCAAAGAAGTTTTTATAAAAATCAAATTAGCAAAGTTAATAGTTAATAAAAAATGAATATAGAAAATAATTTAGATTCTGTAAAAAATCGTATTTTGTCGGCTTGTAAAATTGCAAATCGTGATAGTAAAGAAATCACCTTGATTGCAGTTAGTAAATTTCAAAGTGTAGATAAAATTGAAACCGCTATAAATTTGGGACAACAACATTTTGGCGAAAATTATTTGCAAGAAGCAATAAATAAAATTCAATATTTCAAAAATATTAGTTCGCAAAATAGTAATCAAAATAGCAAAAAAATTTTTTGGCATTTTATCGGCGATATTCAAAGCAATAAAACAAAACAAATCGCCGAAAATTTTGACTTCGTTCATAGCGTAAATCGCTTAAAAATCGCTCAAAGATTGAATAATCAACGTCCGATAAATGAATTAGGAAAATTAAAAATTTTGATTGAAATAAATGTTGATAATGAAATTACTAAAAGCGGTTTAGATTATCAAAAAGAAGAAGAAATATTGCAACTCTGCAAAGAAATTTTATTGTTAGAAAATTTACAATTATGCGGTTTTATGTGTATTCCTCCGGCAACTGACGACGAGCAATTACAAAAATTATACTGCCAACGTTTGGCAAATTTATTAAACAATGTTAATGCAAAATTATCGCTTTCTTTGAAAGATTTGTCTATGGGAATGTCAAACGATTTAGAAGCGGCAATTTGTAGCAATGCAACTATGGTAAGAATCGGCACCGCAATTTTCGGAGAACGGCAGAAGTCCAAAAATTAGTAAAAAAATTAGTAAAAAAATTAGTAAAAAAATTAGTAATAAAAATTTTCCACGAGATTTCCTAAAAATTTTTTGAAATTTCTCGTGGCAAAGTTTTATTTATTGCGTTCTTGAATGCTTTGAATATAAAAACTTTCCATTTCTTCCGCCATCTTGGCAACGCTGAATTTTGTTTGCGTGATTTCTTTGCCGACTTTGCCCATTTGTTTTCGCAAATCTACGTCTGTGATTAAGCGTTCCAACGCTGTTTGTATAGATTTTTCATTTTTGGCTTCTATCAACAAGCCATTTTTGCCGTCCTGAATTACTTCTGGGACGCCATCAACCGCCGAACCGATAACCGCTAAACCGGAATTCATCGCTTCTATAAACGACGTTCCCAACGCTTCTTGCCAAGTCGGCAGAGTAAAAAAATCGCAACTCTGCAAAACGTTTGGAATATCTTTGCGTAGCCCCAACAAATGAATTCGTTCGCTTAAATTTAATTCGGCTATGTAATTTTTCAATTCTTCAAAAATTGGGCCATCTCCGGCGAAAACTAAATGCAATTTTGGATATTTTTCAAATAGCGGAATTGCTGCATCAATCAAACTTTTATGCCCTTTTTCATAACGTAAAATCGCCACCGTCACCGACAAAATATCGTCGTCAGCCAAATTTAATTCTTTGCGTAAAGTTGGATTTTCTACTTTGGGTGCCGCTTCAATGCCGGTATAAATGGTTTTGACATTTTCCGCCGGAACGCCGACGCTCACCAAATATTTTTCCACCCATTCGCTGACCGTGACCACTTTGTGCGGCAACCATTTATAAGTCGCCAGAGAAGTAATCGCCAAAGCCAAGTGCCGAGTTCTCACGACCAAAGGCTTTTTGGCTAAACGTCCGGCAAGTCCTCCGAGCAAACTATCGTGACCGCTGTGCGTATTGACCACGTCGTAATCGTTGCTTTTGATGATTTTGAGCATCTGCCAGACCGCAATTAAATCGGCACCTCCACGCATTTTGACGGCGTGAGTGGTAAAGTTTTCGGCGGCGGCACGTTCGGCTAATTTGGCTCCTGGGCGGGTTAATAATTCTACGCAATGCCCACGGTTACGCATTTCTCGCATTTCTTTGAGCGTTCTATGTTCTTGTCCGCCCCAACCGAGCGAGGATTCTATATGTAAAATTTTTAGCATTATTTTTTTGACTTTTGACTTTTGGCTTTTGATTTTTTTAAATATTTTTTCCACGAGAATTCTAAAAAATTTTTTGAAAATTTTTATGAAAATCTCGTGGAAAATTTGTTTTTTTATTTATAAAAATTATTTATAAAAATGCTTTAACTAATTCAGTTAGTCCATTTCCATTTACAAAGTAATTATTCGCATTTTTTTTCAGAGCAGTAATAATATTTTTGCGTTGAATTTTATTCTTTGGAGATTGTTTATTATTTTCAATTAAATATTGCATAAAATTTCCTTGTAAGCAAGAAATAAAATGAATATTTTTATTATTTTCTGAGTAATTTATAAAGTTAATAATTTCATTTACTTCCGCATTTTGACTGCCACCATTTCCGTTTGTTAATTTATGTTCAATAATAAAAAAATGTTGCTTTACTTTGAGCAATAAATCAGGATATTTATTATCTCTATTTTTTCTGAAAGTAAATTTTATGCTATGCTTTTTTATAAATTCATCAAATACTTTTTTATGATTTTTATCGCTGTATATAAAACAATGATTATTGTTAATAAAATCTTCATAAGAATTAACCAAAATAAAATTTAGTTGCTCAAATATATTAGTTAATAAATTTAAACCAATATTTCCACTTCTTTTTGAAGTTGCATAATCAGCCATTACTTGTAAAATTGTATGCGTATAACCATAAGATTTATACATTTCCAAACGATTATTTACATAGGCATCTAAAATATTTTTAATTAACTTACATTTTTCTTGCAATGAATTTATTTTATAAGTTTCTTTATAAGTATTAAACGAATATCTAACTACGGAAAAATAAGCACAAAAAGGCGAATAGTTTATATTTATATTTTGTTTTATATTACTTTCTAACAAATTGATTATTTCATATATAATTTTAGTTTGTATAGTTTCTGAATTTTCTATGTGTTGCAGAGTTGAATAAGTAATAATTAAATTATTAAGTTGATTAACTGCCAACATCAAATTATTAGGTTCTTGATTTGCATTTTCATTGATAACTAAAACACCTTTTTGATCTGAAAAGTTAATAAAACTATCTTGATTATTCAAACTGAAATCAAAATAATATAAGTTATTTTCTAACATTTTTAAAGTAAATTAAATTAAATCAAATTAAATCAAATTAAATCAAATTTGTATTATAAATTTTGTTATAAGCATTTTCCATAATTGCTCGTGCCAATTTGAAATCTAAACGCCGTCTGCGAACGCCTTTTTTGGTATTTCCTTTAAACGGAGTTAATACAACATCTGCTGATTTTTTGCGTAAATTATTCAAAATATTATTACATTCAATAATAAAATTTTTTCTATCAGTAAAAGGAATTTTTATATTTATTAAAGAAAAATGCCGAGAAGTTTCTTTTATATTTTTTTCCCAATCATAAATAATATTTTCTTTGAAATCAAAACTAATAAAATTTTCGTCATTTGAACTATCAATGGCACGTAATCCTAACCAACCATTTAAGTTATTAAAATTGATTTCTATATTATTACTTGGAGATAATTTTAAGTTAAAAATATTGTGTAAATTATCAATATAAATATCATTTTTATAGATTTTTATACTATCTAAATTTTTGATTTTATCATCGAAACAAGCAACACAAACAGGGTTTTCAGTATCAACAAAAGGATTTTCTTCCAAAATAGTAATTGAATGCAATCTATGTTTTTGTAAATAGTTAGAATTTATAAACGATTCTGGAATAATAGCAACTATAAAATCTTGAGCTTTTAAGCAGTTATCTAATGCAATTAAATATACATCATCATAAATAGAATTTTGAAAATACTGCTGCAAATTTAGACCTTTTCTGGTTGCTGATTGTTTTGCAATATAAGGCGGATTTGTCACCAAAATAGTATTATCAAAATGCGGAATATTTATCAAAGAATTATTATATTTCCAATGTAATTTTTGGATTAAATTTTTATCAATATCAAAGCCAATTTTGTTATCAAAAAATACTTTTTCATTGACGGCATTTAACAAATCACCATCACCGACAAAAGGATCAAAAATAGTATTTAAACAATGTGAATTTTTGACATCACTAATAAAATTTATAACTTGTGGTTTTAACCAAATATTTGCTTTGGTAAAAAATTGCCCTAATTCTATTTTTTGTTTCATATTTTTTATTACTTCTGCAAAATTTTTCCACGAGAAATCCAAAAATTTTTTGAAAATTTTTATGAAAATCTCGTGGAAAATTTGCGTTTTGTTATAAAAAAAGATTTAAAAATAATAAATTTTCTGGCAAAACTAATTGCCCACGCATTCCGCAACCGGAAACTGATAGCAATATTGCCAAAACTAACAATTTATTTAACATAGTTTTCATTTTTATTTATTTTTATTTATTTTTATTTCAATAAATCTAATAAATATTTTCCGTAATTTGTTTTATGGAAAAATTCTGCTGATTTCGCTAACTGTTCGTCGGAAATCCATTTTCTACGCCAAGCGACTTCCTCCGGACAAGCAACTTTGAGCGTTTGGCGTTTTTCTACGGTGGCTATGAATAAACTTGCATCTAACAAGGATTCATGAGTTCCGGTGTCTAACCAAGCAAAACCGCGTCCCAAGATTTCCACGTTCAGCGAATTTTGCTGCAAATAAACGGCATTGACGTCGGTGATTTCCAGCTCACCACGTGCGGAGGGCTTGATATTTTTGGCGATTTCTACAACTTGATTGTCGTAAAAATACAAGCCGGTGATGGCGTATTTAGATTTTGGCTTGACGGGCTTTTCTTCCACGCTGACGGCTTTGAAATTTTTATCAAACTCCACAATTCCGTAACGCTCTGGGTCGGCAACTGGATAGGCAAAAACCGTAGCACCGGAACTTTGCAGATTTGCCGATTGTAATTTGGCGGCGAAATCGTGTCCGTAAAAGATGTTGTCGCCGAGAACCAAAGCGGAAAGATTGTTGCCGATAAAATTTTCTCCGAGCAAAAAAGCTTGAGCCAAACCGTCCGGAGATGGTTGGACGCAATATTCTAAAGAAATTCCCCATTGAGAGCCATTGCCCAAAAGTTGCTGAAAACGTGGTGTATCTTGTGGCGTGGAGATTATTAAGATTTCGCGGATTCCGGCTAACATTAGCGTTGTCAGCGGATAAAAAATCATCGGTTTATCATAAATCGGCAGCAATTGTTTAGAGACCGCCAAAGTTGCCGGATACAAACGAGTTCCGGATCCACCAGCCAAGATAATGCCTTTTCTATTCATTTAGTTGATCCTTTTGAAATATTTTTAAATATTTTTGAAAAATTGAAATTTGAAATTTTGAAATTTTGAAATTTTGAAATTTTGAAATTTTGAAATTTTGAAATTTTGAAATTTTGAAATTTTGAAATTTTTCCACGAGAAATCTCAAAAAATTTTTGGGAAATTTCGTGGAAATTATGAAAATGTTAATTTACAGATTGCGGTCTGCGGATTGTTTTGGCGAGTTCTTCAACTTGCTCAAAGGCCAAATTTGCTAAAGACGCA
>SFHR01000043.1 GCA_004555545.1 Dechloromonas aromatica (nom. nud.) | reverse complement strand
TGTCGCAATCTGCGAAATCGCAGTTTTTAATAAATTATTTGTTTCCATAAATTAAAAATTTAAAAATTTAAAGATTTAAAGATTTAAAAATTAAAAATTAAAAATTTTTGATAAATAAAAAAAGAAAAGAATAAAAACAACTTTTCCACGAGAATTCTAAAAAAATTTTTGGAAATCTCGTGGAAATTTGTTTTTTTTTATTTTATTTTTATAAATTTATATTTTTTTAACATTTTGAATTTATTACGCTTTTTATAAAATTTTTACAAATTTTTTATATTTTTTTACATATTTTTACATTTTTGGAAAAATTCATAAAAAAAAGGCGTAGAATTCAATCCAACTTAAAACAAAAACATAGCAATATAAAAAAGTAAAAAAATTCTTCCTATTTTTATTTTTTTAAACAAAAATAGTTTTCTTATTTATTTCAATCTTTTTTTAGATTTCAATTTTTTTTAATAAGAAAGTCAGGTAAATAAAATGTTTAAAAAAACTTTAACTGCAATTATTGCTGCAGGTTTTACTTCTGCAAATGCAAATGAAGCAACGTATTATTTTGCTGATGCTCAAGATAATTTTGCCTATGCTGCAACAGCAAATAAAGTTTTTGAAAAAAATCCAAATTTTGAAAACGAGTTAAATTTTATAGAAAGAACTTTGTTGCCTATTTATTTATGAAATAAATTAGAAAATAAAAAACAATTTTCCACGAGATTTCCCAAAAATTTTTTGAGATTTCTCGTGGAAAATATTTTTTATATATTTTTTATACTTTTTTAAATTTCCATTTTGGCAAAACGTTTTGCTAATTCAACCGCTTTGCCGATATAAGTTTCCGGAGATAGTTTCTGCAAAATTGCCAACGCTTCGTCGGAAATTTGACCTTTCAATGCAGCGATGAATTCTCGCATTTGAGGCAAACTCACACGTTCTCCGCGAGTGAATGCTTTCAATTTGTCATAAGCGTTTTCTACTCCAAAACGCCGCATCACCGTTTGCACTGGCTCTGCTAACAATTCTGGATTTTCTTGCAAATCTTTTAACAGAATTTCCTCGTTGAGCAACAATTTATCTAAACCTTTATTCAGCGAAGAAATCGCCAACGCCGTATAACCAAAACCTACGCCCATATTTCGCAAAACAGTTGAATCCGACAAATCTCGTTGCCAACGTGAAATGGTTAATTTTTCCGCCAAGTGCGTAAATACGGAGTTTGCCAAACCTAAATTGCCTTCGGAATTTTCAAAATCTATCGGATTGACTTTGTGCGGCATAGTTGATGAACCAACTTCGCCGGCTTTGACTTTTTGGCGGAAATAATTCAACGAAATATATCCCCAAATATCGCGATTCAAATCTATCAAGACGCTGTTGATACGGCTTTGAAGGTTAAATAAAACTGCCAAATTATCGTGCGGTTCAATTTGAATTGTGTATGGATTAAATTTCAGCCCGAGCGTTTTTTCTACGAAATTTTGGTTATGTTGTTCCCAATCAATTTCCGGATAAGCAACTAAATGAGCGTTGTAATTGCCAACTGCTCCATTGATTTTGGCAGTCAGAGGCAAATTTTGGAGTTGCTGTTTCAACTGCAACAAACGATAACCAAAATTTGCGATTTCTTTGCCCATAGTTGTTGGCGTGGCTGGTTGTCCGTGAGTTCTTGCCATCATCGGTATTTCGGCATATTCGGCGGACATTTGCTGTAATTTTTTGATGAGATTTTGCAACATCGGCAATAATTCATCGCTACGGAATTTATGGCACATCAAGGCGTGAGAAATATTGTTTATATCTTCTGACGTGCAGGCAAAATGGATAAATTCCAACGACGATTTTAAATCGTTGGCGAATTGACTTTCGGCGACTTTGCTGCGAATCCAGTATTCCAAGGCTTTTACGTCGTGGTTGGTGCGAGATTCTATTTGTTTGATATTTTCGGCGTCGGCGACGGAAAAATTTTCCACGAGATTATCAAAAAATTTTATGTGTTCTGCGGAAAACTGCGGTAATTCTTTGATTTGCGGATTTGCGGCTAAATTTTTGAGCCACTCAATTTCGGTGAGCAAACGAAATTTTATCAACGCAAATTCGGAAAAATAGTTGCGTAAATTATCAACTTTGGAGGCATAACGTCCGTCCAACGGCGACAAAGCAAGTAAAGTATTTAACATAATTTTTATCTTTGATATTTATATTTTTGATTTTTTTAATTTTTTTGATTTTTTTAATAAGTTTTAAATAATCAATAATTTTCCACGAGATTTCAAAAAAATTTTTTAAATTCTCGTGGAAAAATTGTTGCGATTTTAGATTTTTATTTTATTTGCTTCCGTGTTTAGCAGCGTCTTCGGCGATTTTTTGTTTGAAAACTTTCGCCATATAAAAACCGATAACCAAAACGCCGATAATCACAGCGAGGCTCATCAAACCGATATCGCTGCCGAAAAGTAATTCCCAAGCCATACAAAAACTCCTTTGTTGTTGTGTGTTTGAATTTGATATTAAAAAATTTAATTGTTGAATTGTGCTATTTTACTGATTTTTATAAATATTTTTGCTTATTTTCCACGCATAAACAAATCGTCCAAATCTTTCATAGTTAGCTGTTTCCAAGTTGGTCGCCCGTGATTGCACTGATTTGCACGTTCGGTGATTTCCATATCGCGTAACAGTGCGTTCATTTCCGGGATAGAAAGTTCTCTATTTGCACGGACGGCTCCGTGACAAGCCATAGTTGCCAAAATTTGATTTTGTTGTTGAGCAATTTTTAGTGGCAAATCGGTTGCTTCAACGCCAAATTCTGCGATTTCTTCCAAGATTTTATGCACTAATTCTATGGCTTTTTCATTGCTGACTAACGCAGGAATTGAGGTTAATTTTACTTGTTTTTGAGAATTGCTATCGTCAAAAAAAGCGAATTCTAAACCTAAATTTTTAAGTGCTAAATGACATTGTTTTAACAAACAAAATTCAATTTCTGATAGCGAAAAAATCATAGGAATAAGTAATTTTTGTAATTTTAAATTGTTATTTGCTACGCCGTTTTTTAGTTTTTCATAAACAATTCTTTCGTGAGCAGCGTGCATATCAACAATTACTAAACCTTTATCATTTTGAGCCAAAATATAAACGCCGAAAAGTTGCATAATAGCGGTTCCTAATGGCAAATTTTCTTTTATATTTGAATAATCAAAATTATTATTATTTTGTGGATTTATTTCATAATTTGAATTTGTATTATTTTCCACGAGATTTTGATTATTTTTTTTGAAATCGCTTGTATTTGTATTTATATTTGTATTTGCATTTGCATTTATACTTGCATAAAAATTCTGCAAATTATTATTTTCATTTTCGTTATTACTATTTTTATAACTATTTTGATAATTATTTTGATTACTATTATTGAAATAAGAATTTAAAAATTTGCTTTTATCTAATTCATTATTTTTTGGACTATTTTGGAAACTATTTTCAAAACTATTTTGCGAACTATTTTGAAAACTATTTGCATTACTAAAATTTTGACTAATTAAATTTACGTTATTTAATGGCTGCGACAAAACGCTCACCAAACTTTTAAAAATAAAGCGAAAAACCGTTTGACTATTGCGAAAACGAATTTCCGTTTTTGCCGGATGCACATTGACATCAACATCTTGCGGCGACAACGTCAAAAATAAACAAACGCTGGGCTGCTTTGATAAATGCAAAACGTCGTGATACGCCTCCTTTACAGCGTGATTTAAAATTTTGTCCTTGACAAATCGACCATTTACAAAAAAATATGATTGCGACGAAACTGCCAAAGCACTCGCCATAGTTGGCTTTATAATCCTTCCGACTAAATTCAAATCTTCAAAATTTGCATTGACTTCGCTGCTATTTTCAAAAAAATCGTTTCCTAAAATTTCCAAAATTCGTTCATTAGTAGTATTATGATTACTACTTTTGAAATCAAAAATAATCTTTTGATTGTGTATTAACTTAAAACTAATTTGTGGATAATATAATGCTAAATTTTTGACTGCTTGTAAGCAATGCCCGAATTCAGTTTGCGTAGATTTCAAGAATTTTCGCCGTACTGGGATGTTATAAAAAATATCTTTTACGCTAATTGTCGTTCCGATGCGGTTTTGCGGAGATAGTGTGATTTCGTTGTTTTCGCCGTTGATTTGCCAAGCGGTTTGGCTTTCTTTATGCAAGGAAGTCAGAGTCAAACGGCTCACGGAAGCGATGGAAGCCAACGCCTCGCCGCGAAATCCAAAAGTATTGATGGTTTCCAAATCTTGCAAGGTTACGATTTTGGAAGTGGCGTGACGTGTCAAAGCCAGGACTAATTCATCTTTGGGAATTCCGTCGCCGTCGTCGGAAATTTTGATTAAGCGACAACCACCATCTTCCAGCGTTATTTCTATGTTTTGAGCGTTTGCGTCTATGGAATTTTCCACTAATTCTTTTAATACGGAAGCAGGTCTTTCCACGACTTCTCCGGCGGCAATTTGGCTTATAAGTTTATCGTCAATTAAGTTTATCATTTTATACTACTAAATGATTATTTATTATAATTATAAATTGTTTATTAAAAATAATTACTATAAATATTACTAATTTTATTACTACTTAATTTTTTACTAATATTATTTCGGTTATTTCTGAAGTAGTTCCCAAACGGAAAGAAAATCCACCCCAAAGTCCAGTTCCGGCAGAAACATATAACCATTTATTTTCCTCTTTATTTAAAGCATAAAGTCCATTGACAAAACCATTATTAAATAATGCAATAATCGGTTGCAAATATAAAGTCAAGCCACCGTGAGTATGTCCAGAAAGTTGTAAAAAAGGCGTTTTATTTTTAATTACTTCTGCGTTTTGTTGAGCATTTTTTGGTTGATGTGATAACATAATAACAAAATCTGCATTATGCTGTTTTTGAGCGTTCAATAAAGTATTTTCAGCGTCCGGTAAAGTCAAACCAAAACGAGCTGCAGCGTAATCAGTAATTCCGGAAATAATGATTTTTTTGCCTTTATACTCAACAATTTTATAATCATTATAAAGCATAGGAATTTGCAAGTTAGTATCAAAAAAATTACGCCATTGAGTTGCATTATAAAAATACTCGTGATTGCCTAATACTGCAAATTTATTATAAGCTTTCAAAGATTTTAGTAATTGCATTTCTTCGGACAAATTTTCAACATAATCATCAACATAATCGCCGGTTAGTAAAATCAAATTTGCATTAGTTAAATTAGTTTTTTCCACTACTTTTTCTAACCATTGTTTATCTAAAATTTTGCGTATATGTAAATCTGTTAATTGAATTATTTTGAAATTATTTAATTCGTTTGGCAAATCATTTATTTTCAAATAAATAGTTTTTACTTGCGGAACTTTTATGGCTTCATAAGAACCATAAATTGATAAAACAAAACTAATTATTATTAAAGTAAATAAGTTTTTGTAATTATGTTTTATATCAAAAATTTTGTTATAAAAATAATGTATTATTAACAAAACATCACGGCATAAAGTAATAAATAATAAAGTTGCAACAAAAGCATAACAAAACTCCATTACTATTAACAAATTACGTGGTAATTCCGGAGCAAAAAATGATTTTCCAAAGGTAAAATAAAATATTGCCTTACACGCAAATATAAACAATATAAATGTTATACAAAACAATAATTTTTGGCTTTTATTATTTTGCTTATTGTTTTTATAAATCGGAAAAATTAAACGTATAAATACTAATAAAAATAAAGCAAATGATGGTATAAATAAAAATAATTGCATAATAAACTATAAAGTATAAAAATTTCAAAAAAAATTATTAAATTCTCGTGGAAAATTGTTATTGACTGTTATTTATTTTTATCTTCGTTATTTTTATTTAAAATTAGTTCATACAATTTTATATATTTCATAAACGCAGTTAAACAGCCGATTGCAATATGAATAAAACCGGGCAAACCATCTAAAAAACCACGCTTTAAAATATAAAATTTGATAAATCTAACCAGTGGACTAATAGTAAATTTAGCAAAAATTTTTAATGTTGATGGCAACTTATTTTTTTGCAAACAATCATTAAATAATTGTTGTGCTGATAACGTTGTATATCTATTTTGTTTGCTTATATATTTTTCTAAACTATCAACTGAATAATGTAATAAATCGCCGTGTAAAGTAATAATTTTTTTATTACTTTCATTGTTTATAAATATTACTTTTTCATGCACTTCATCATCTGACCAACACATAAAATTTTTATTAAATAATCGCAAACAAATATCCGGATAACCTTCGCCGTGTTTCAAAAATTTCCCCAAAAAATTATTACAACGAACCAAATTTATTCCCACAACTTCATCATTAAAATTAGTTTTATTAAAAATATTATTTTCCAAATAACTAACTATATTTTTTTGTAATTCTTCGCTGATTATTTCATCGGAATCTAAACATAAAACCCAATCATTTTTTGCTTGATTTATGGCAAAATTTTTTTGCTTACCAAAACCTAACCACTGCTGAAAAAGAAATTTTGCTTGATATTGTTTTGCTATTTTTTCAGTTGCATCATTACTGCCAGAATCAACTATAATTATTTCATCTGCAAACGCACAACTTTCTAAAACTTGCGATAAAATTCTATCAGCATTTAAAGTAATCAAAACTAATGATAATGGAAATTTTTTCATAAAAAACAAAATAACAAAATAACAAAATAACAAAATAATAAAATAATAAAGTATAAAATAGTAAGTATGAATATTTTATTTATCAAAACATCATCGCTTGGCGATGTCGTTCATAATTTGCCGGTTATTAACGACATTTTACAATTTGCAAATATCCGCGAAAATATTAACTTTGATTGGTGCGTAGAAAAATCATTTTCTGATATCGTTCGCTTACATCCAAAAATACGAAATATTTGCGAAGTAAATTTGCGTTCTTGGAAAAAAAATATCATTAGTTCGCAAACTTGGAAAGCATTTTTTTCCTTTAAACAACAATTACAATCCGAGCAATATGATTATATTATTGATACGCAAGGATTATTAAAAAGTGCAATACTTGCAAAGTTAGCAAACGGCAAAAAATATAGTTATGATAAAACATCTATTCGCGAAAGTATAGCCGCAAATTTTTACGATTTTAATTACTTTGTTGATACGCAACTTCACGCCGTAAATAGAAATCGTTTATTAGTTGCTAATGTTTTTGATTATAACAATAATTCCGATTTTCAAAATACTTTAAATTCGCCAGATTATGGAATAAAAAATCATCTTACAAAGCATCAAAATCAAAATTTGACTTGGCTACAAAATAAAAATTCGCAAAACAAAAAAATTATAACTTTTTTGACCGCCACCAGCCGTGACGATAAATTATGGGCGAACGAAAATTGGATTAGTTTGGGCAATCATTTTTCGCAAGATGGCTTTTTTATTGTGCTTCCCGCTGGTTCCAACGCCGAACGCCAACGTGCCGAACAACTTTCGCAACAAATTCCAAATTCGCTGGTTGCTCCGCCGTTAGATTTGCAAACTTTGGCGATTTTGCTGAATTCTTCAACGGCGACAATCGGCGTTGATACTGGCTTGACGCATCTTTCACTGGCTTTGGAAATTCCAACTATTGCGATTTATACGGCGACAAATCCGCAACTAACAGGCGTTTTTGGACGCGGAAAATTCGCAAATGTTGGCAATATCGGGCAAATTCCGACTCCAACGGAAATTTTGCAAATTTTTACGCAAATGCTATGAATTTTCTAAATTTTCCAAAAGTGAAATCGCAATTTTTGCAACTTCGGCGACGCTGATTTTTTGCATACACGGAGAAATAAAATTTGGCAAATCGCAAGGCAAATTATGCCTCTGACAACATTCTTCTGCAGAAATACAGCAATGTTTTATCCATTGCAAATGATTGCGTTCCAACAGCAAATTGCCGTCACGACAAGGTATTTCAGCGTCAGATTTGGCAATAATTTTGGTGATTTGCGATGACCAAAAATTTCCATTTTTGCCGTAAATTTCCGCAGAACCGGGCCCAAAAATAATGATATTTGCCACGCCGCTTAACCTTGCCAGATGAGCGATTCCGGTATCCAAAGAAATAATTAACTGCGAATTTTGTAGCAAAATCAATAATTCTAACAATGTTGTATTTCCGGCAAAATCGGTATTGAAAGATTTATGCTGATTTTCCACGAGATTTGCCAAAAATTTTTCGGCTTTTCCGCAAGTAAAAACGATTTCATAATTTTTGGCGGCTAAATTTTCCGCAAGATTTATCCACGAATTTATGTCCCATAAGCGTGTTTTATTTCCGGCTCCGAGATGCAAAACCACATATTTTTTTGCCGGAAGTCGTTGCAAAAACGAATGATTTTTTATTTGCCACTGCGTTTTATCAAAAATCAAAGCATTTTTATTATTATGTTGGCTTTCTAATTCTGGCGGCAATAAATCTAAAATAAAGTCCGCAAACGCCGTATTTTGCTGCGGAAATGCAATTTTTATATCTACCAAAAAATTTTTCCAGCTTGGAGAATCTTTTTCAAAGGCGATAATTTTTTTTACGCCAAAGCCACGCAATAACAAGGAATAACGATTTTCCGCCGGTAAAATTCCCAAGTCAAAATTTTTAGCAATTTTGTATAAATTCGCGATAGTTTTGACGTTTTTCGGGTTGAATTCTACGATTTGCAAGTTGTAAGGCGACAAGGCAAAAAGTTCCATAAACGCCGAAGGCAACGCCAACACGATTTGGGAATTTTGGAAATTTTGGCGTAATTTTGCTAACAGCGGCAAAATCAAAACGGCGTCGCCGAGCAGCAAGTTATGTAAAACTAAAATTTTGGAAATATTTTTGTTGTTTTTGTTGTTTTTGTTGTTTTTGTTGTTTTTGTTGTTTTTGTTGTTTTTGTTGTTATTTTTACTTGCAAAAATTTTGCCTAAAAAATATTTTGGTAGCGAAATTATCAGCAAAAAAAATACGAGTAATCTGCCGAAAAAACGTGAATTACTAAACATTTTTATTATTTATATTTATAGAAATTTTTCCACGAGAATTCTATAAAAATTTTTGAAAATTTTTAGTTATTTCTCGTGGAAAAAATTCATTTTTATTCCTATTTTTTTACGACACGCTTAACATTCTATCTAAGGCTAATTTTGCTGATTTTGCAACATCTTCCGGAACTTTGATTTCATTGACGACATTTCCGGCGACCAAGTTTTCCAAAACCCAGAGCAAATGCTGCGGATCTATGCGTTGCATCGTGGAACACATACAAACACAAGCCCCCATAAATTGCACGATTTTATTTTGTGGGCGGACTTCATTTGCCAAGCGTTCTACCAAATTCAATTCGGTGCCGACCAGCCAACGTTCAGGCATTTCAGCGGTTCCGTTTTTGGCTTCTTTGATAGTTTTGACAATCAATTCCGTAGAACCGACAAAATCTGAATTGCTACAAACCTCAAAATTTGACTCCGGATGAGCGATTACGTGCAGATTTTCGCCGTTATTTTCGTGCTGATATTTTTCTTTGAAAGCGTCAATTTGTGCTTTTTGGAACATCTGATGAACGCTGCAATGTCCCGCCCATAACAAGATTTTGGCTTTTTTGATTTGTTCTGGAGTCAAACCGCCGTTTGGTAAATCTGGGTTCCAAACAAGCATTTCGTCCAATGGAATTCCCATTTTATAACCTGTCCAACGACCTAAATGCTGATCTGGGAAAAATAAAATTTTTGGACGCTGTTGAAATGCCCATTTAGCAATGGTTGGGGCGTTGGACGAAGTGCAAACTATGCCGCCGTGATCGCCGCAAAATGCTTTCAAATTTGCCGCCGAATTTATGTAAGTGACCGGCGTAATTTGGCTTTCGGCGTCGTTTTCAAGCACGGAGTTCAATTCTTTCCAGCAGCGAGTCACTTTGGCTAAATTTGCCATATCCGCCATTGAGCAACCGGCTGCCAAATCCGGCAAAATTGCGACCTGTTCAGCGTTGCTCATAATGTCGGCGACTTCCGCCATAAAATGCACGCCGCAGAAAATTATGTATTTGGCGTTTTTGGTTTCGGCTGCCAGTTTTGATAATTTGAGCGAATCGCCGGTCAAATCAGCGTGAACGTAAATATCTGGGCGTTGATAATGATGGCAAAGCAAGACGATTTTGTCGCCGAGAATTTGTTTGGCTTTGCTGATTCGTTCAGCACATTGAGCGTCAGAAATATTTTGGAAATCGGAAAAAGGAAGCATAATTGTAGAAATATTAAAATTATTAAAATTATTAAAATTATTCAAATTATTCAAATTATTCAAATTATTCAAATTATTCAAATTATTCAAATTATTCAAATTATTCAAAAGGATAAAAATTTCCACGAGATTTTAAAAAATTTTTTTGAATTCTCGTGGAAAAATTGCATATAAATTAAATATAAAAAAAGATTATGAATAAAAATTTTGTTTGGACTATTTTTTGGACTATTTTTTGGACTATTTTGCTGACTATTTTTGGGACTACGGAGATTTTTGCGGAAAATAAAACATTGCCGGAAGATATAAAAACTGAATTTGTAAAGGCAAATATAAATTTGGAAAATGTTGGTTTATATATTCAAAATTTAAACAAAGCACCGCAAAAAATTTTGATAAATTATAATGGTGAAAAATTATTTAAACCTGCATCAGTAATGAAATTAGTGACGACTTATGCTGGAATATTAAATTTGGGGACAGATTTTGTTTGGCAAACCAAAATTTATGCAGATAATAAAGTAAATGAAGACGGAATTTTAAATGGCAATTTATATATTTTTGGCGGCGGAGATCCGAATTTAACTTTTGATGAATTATATAAATTATTAACAAAATTATTTGTAGAATATAATGTGAAAAGAATCAACGGAAATATAATTTTTAATAATAGTTTATTCAATTTATCAGACGAATTACAAAACACATTAGCGGAAGATTTTGATGGTTATAAATTTGCTCCATATAATGTAATTCCAAAGCCGTTAATTTTTGATTTGCAAACATTAAATTTGTTATTTTATCTTGACGCAAAAAATCAAATACAAGTAAAAACTTTGCCACAACTTTCGCAATTAGTAATCAATACAAAAAACTTGATTTTAAGTAAAAATAATAAGAATAAAAATAAGAATAAAATTTGCCCAAAAGATTGGGAAGATAATTTGATTTATACAAACAAACAAGCAAATAATAAAAATTCTAATAATAAAATTATTTTGAATATTGCTGGAAGTATTCCGGAAAATTGTTTGCAAAATAAACCGCAAAAAATTTATGTTGCTGCTTTGAATAATTTTGAAAATAATGTAGTTTTTTTTAATTCAATTTGGCATCAACTTGGCGGAAAAATTTTCGGAAAATTTATAGAAGAAAATCAAAAAATTTCGTTGGAAAATCTGCATTATTTTTTTACTTATAATTCAAAATCACTTGGCGAAACTATCAAACCTATAAATAAATTTAGTAATAATGTAATGACTCGTTTGTTATATTTATCTTTGCCGTTAAAAAACTCAAATAATAATACTTTTTCTTTGGAAAAATCTAATAAAACTATCAAAGAAATTTTGGCAAAACATAATATAAGTTTTGATAACGCTATTTTTGATAATGGTGCCGGTTTATCACGCAAAACAAAGTTTTCTTTATATAGTTTAAATGCTTTGTTAATTCACGCTTGGAATAATAAAAAAATGCCTGAATTTATACAATCTTTGCCAATTTTTGGCGAGGACGGAACGCTAAAAAAACGTTATGCAAATAGTATTTATAAAGGTCAAGCACATTTAAAAACCGGACATATTAACGGCGTGAAAAATGTCGCTGGTTATTATCAAACAACGCACGGAAATCGTTATACAATTAGTTTTTTTATTAACGACGAAAATGTCGCCACTATGCAAAATTATTACGATATAATACATTTAATTTTTGATTATATAGAAAGCAATGATAAATAAAATTATGAATACACAAAATATAAAAAAATTCTTTGTTTTAGGCAACCCTATCAAACATAGTCAATCGCCAAAAATACATATTTTATTTGCCGAGCAATTCAAAGAATTTGATCTACAAATTGATTATCAAACGTATTTAGTAGAAATGAATTTTTTCCACGAGAATTTACAAAAAATTTCTGAAATTCCTAACATTTGTGGATTAAATATTACCGTTCCTTTCAAAGAACAAGCGTATTTAGCAAGTATAGAAAATTTATCAGAATTTGCAGAAATTGCTCAAAGTGTTAATACTTTAAAGTTTGATAGTATCAACAAAATTTGGCTCGGTTATAATACTGACGGAATCGGTTTAGTAAATGATATAAAAAATCGTTTGCAATATAGTATAAAAGATAAAAATATTTTGCTACTTGGAGCCGGAGGTGCCGCCAAAGGAGTTATTTTTCCGTTATTATCAGAAAACCCAAAAAGCATTTTTATTGCAAATAGAACTAAACAAAAAGCCGATTTGTTAGTCAAAAATTTTGATGTGTATAAAAATCAAAATACCATTTTGCAAAGTGATGATTTGCTGTTTAGTAATATCCTTAAAAATAATATAAAATTTGATATTATTATCAACGCAACTGCGGCGAGTTTGCATAATCAAAATATTATTATTCCGGACAATTTAATAAATTCAAATAATTCAAATAATTCAAATAATTCAAATAATTCAAATAATGTCGTTTTGATTTACGATATGATGTATGCAAAAAATTCGGCTACTAATTTTTTGACTAATTTTGCGACTTCGGCAAAAAATCACAACAATTTAATACTTTCCGATGGCTTGGGAATGTTAATTGAACAAGCGGCAAAATCGTTTGAAATTTGGAATAACAAAATTCCAAATACGCAAATTGTTTATGCAACTATGCGAAGTTTTTTAGACAATAATTAAGCAAAACAAATAAACAAAAATTTCCACGAGATTTCCCAAAAATTTTTTAGGATTTCTCGTGGAAAAATGTTTTTTTTAGATTTTAGATGTTGCTCTAATTACTTTGCTTTATAAAACTTAATTTCCGGCAACTATACTCATCACCGCCATCCGCACGGCGATTCCGAACGTCACTTGATTTAAAATCACTGCTTGATTTCCGTCCGCTACTTCCGAATGAATTTCTATACCACGATTCATCGGGCCCGGATGCATCACGATTGCGTCCGGTTTCGCCAACGCTAATTTTTGCGGAGTCAGTCCAAAATGCCGAAAATATTCGTTCGCTGATGGCAGCAAAGCACCGTTCATCCGCTCATTTTGCAGACGCAACATTATCACCACATCACAATCTTTAATGCCTTGTTCCATATTGTGAAACACATTCACGCCCATTTCTTGCAGATATTTTGGCAACAGCGTTTCCGGCCCGATAGCGTTAATTTCCGTCACGCCGAGCGTTTTCAAAGCGTGGATATCCGAACGTGCCACGCGGGAATGCAAAATATCGCCGACAATAGCGACTTTGAGATTTGCGAAATCGCTATTTTGCTGGGTTTTGAAATGGCGAATCGCATACATATCTAAAAGCCCTTGCGTTGGATGAGCGTGACGTCCATCACCGGCATTGACCACGTGAATATCATTGCGACCAGTTTGCTGTAAATGCTGAACAATCAAATAAGGGGCTCCAGAACTTGCGTGACGCACTACGAACAAATTTGCGTGCATCGCACAAAGATTATCAATGGTATCCAAAAGCGTTTCGCCCTTGCTGGTTGAGGAGCGACCGATATCAAGATTTAAAACATCGGCGGAAAGCCGTTTGGCGGCGATTTCAAAAGTGGTTCTGGTTCGCGTAGAATTTTCAAAAAATAAATTAAACACCGATTTTCCGCGTAATAACGGCACTTTTTTGATTTGCCGATTAGAAATTTCTATGAAAGATTTTGCGGTATCTAAAATTTGGAACAAAATTTCTTTTGGCAGATTTTCCAACGATAACAAATGCGTTAATTCGCCGTTTGAATTGAGTTGCGGATTGAATTTGTCTAACATAATTTATGATTTTGTGGTTTTGTGTTAATAACAGATTTTAAAAATTAAGAAAAAAAAGAAAAAATTTTTTATTTTTATAAAATTATGTGCTATAATATTTCAAAAATATTAAAATA
>SFHR01000042.1 GCA_004555545.1 Dechloromonas aromatica (nom. nud.) | reverse complement strand
TATGAAGCAAATTATATGCTATCACTTTTAAATAAGGTTGTAGATAGTTTAGAAAACATCGGCGAAAAACCTTTTTTAAATGGCGGAACTTTGTTAGGAATGTATCGTGATGGCAAACTTATAAACTATGATTGTGATGCTGATATTGCTATTTTAAAAAATGATAGAAATAACTTGGACGAATACATACAAAAAATATTACAAACTATTTTAAAAGATAATAATAATTTAGATTATTATATAGGACATTTCCCAGGAGAAATAAATCATTATTCAGCAATTACTTTTGTTGATAAAAGTAGCAAATTACATATTGATTTGGCGTTTATGTATGATGATAATTATTTTGAAGATAACCCAAATAAAAAATATTATAGTGGTTTTTTCACTTCAATGTCTCCGATGTTTTTTAGCTTTGATAAATTTAGTTTAGTAAGAAAAAAGTTTTGCGGTAAAGATTATTGGATTCCTGATAATAGCGAACATTATTTGGAACAATTATATAGTAAAGATTGGAAAAAACCTTTGAAACGTTGGAATACTTTTATTAGTGCTCCAAACTTATCTACAAAGTGTAAATTATCGGCTTTTTATTTTACTTTACCGGCATTTTTGAGTGCTTTGTCAAAGAATAATTATGAAGAATCTTTATACTATTATGAAGAATTTCAACGCTGGGACTATCCATTTACCGATGAAATGAAAAACCATATAGAAAATTATTTGCAGCAAATAAAAGCAAATCAAAAATAAGCATAAAAATAAACAAAATTTCCACGAGATTTCCCAAAAATTTTTTGAGATTTCTCGTGGAAAATTGTTATTTTTATTTTTTGTTTATTTTTACTCTTGACAGAAATTCATAGTAAAAATATTTTGCTGATTATCAAAACTCAAATCCACAAATAAATTTGTATTTGCGTTTGTATTTTCTTGATCATCTTCTGCGGATAATTTTTCCAAAATAAATTTGGCTAATTTTGGCAAAATTTGCACGTTCAAAATGGTGTCTATATTTCTGGCACCGGTCTCGGTTTCTTTGCAACGAGCCACGATTTCATTGAGCAAATTTTCGTCCCAACGTAAAGTCATTTTGTGTTGATTAAACAAGCGATTTTTAATTTTGTTTAACTTCAAAACGGCGATATTTTTCAACGCTTCTGGCAACAAACTAACATAAGGAACAATTTGCATTCTTGCTAATAATGCCGGTTGAAAGTGCTTTGACAAAATCGGACGAATCATTGTTAATAATTCTTGATAATCAAAGTTTTCAGTATTTTCAGAATCAGCAGTAATTTCCTGAATTACATCGGATGCTAAATTGGAAGTCAATAAAATTAACGTATTGGAAAATTTGATTTCTACGCCCTCGCCATCGGTCAAAATGCCCTTATCAAAAACTTGATAAAACACTTGCATTACGTCCAAATGTGCTTTCTCGCACTCGTCTAATAACACTACGGAATAAGGTTTTTTGCGAACAGCTTCGGATAGCATTCCACCTTCGCCGTAACCGACATAACCGGGCGGCGATCCGATTAAACGGGAAATGTTATGCTTTTCTTGGAATTCGCTCATATTTATGCTAATTAAACTTTTTTCGTCACCGAATAAATTTTCGGCTAATGCCAGAGCGGTTTCGGTTTTACCGGTTCCGGAAGGTCCGACCAATAAAAATACGCCGAGCGGTTGTTCCGGAGCTTTTAATCCGGCTTTACTTTCGGCAATTCCTTCTGAGAGAATTTTCAGAGCGGCGGTTTGACCTTTAACTCGTTGATTCAAAATATTTTCTAATTCATTGAAATTTTTGGCTTGTTGTCTATCCATTTTGCCAACAGGAATTCCAGTCCAGTCAGAAACTATTTGAGCGATTGAGTCCGGCGAAACTTCTACTTGAATAAATTTTTGTAAATTTAAAAATTTTCCACGAGATTCGTCCAAAACTTTTTGGAGTTCTGCGAGATTTTCAGGCGTTTCTGGCGTTTCAGAATTTTTGACGGCAATAAAATTATTTCGCTTTTCAATGAAATCATTTGCGGCTTGTAATTCTTGTTCCCACGTTTGTTGAATGCTTTCGGCAGATTTTTGGAACTCGTCAATTTGCGAATTTAATTCGCTGATTTGCTCTTCATTGACCGCATTGCCGTTATCTTTATCACGCAAAATTCCGTTGAGTTGGCGTTGTTTGGCTTGAATGCTACGTTGGCAATTTTCCAACTCGGCTGGTTTGGCGGACAAATTCACCTTAATTCTGGCACAGGCGGTGTCCAACAAATCTATGGCTTTGTCTGGCAAGAAACGTCCTTGAATATAGCGGTTTGACAATTCGGCTGCGGCTTGTAAAGCATCATCACGGATTAAAACGCCGTGAGATTTTTCATAACTATTGCGAACGCCACGCAAAATCAAAGTGGTTGTTTCCACGCTGGGTTCATCAAGTTTAACCAACTGAAAACGCCGAGTCAGTGCCGGATCTTTTTCAAAATATTTTTTGTATTCTTTCCAAGTTGTAGCCGCACAAGTTTTTATTTCTCCACGAGCCAACGCCGGTTTCATAAGATTTGCCGCATCACTAACACCGGCGGAATTCCCGGCTCCGACCAACAAATGAGCCTCGTCAATGAACAAAATGATATTTTGCTCGGAGTTTTTGATTTCATCCAACACGCCTTTCAGACGGCGTTCAAATTCGCCTTTGACGGAGGCTCCGGCTTCTAATAAACCTAAATCTAAACTTAACAATTCTACATTTTGCAATAACTTTGGAACATCGCCTTCAACAATACGCAAAGCCAAACCTTCCAAGACGGCGGTTTTACCAACGCCGGGATCTCCTACTAAAATGGGATTATTTTTGCGTCGTCGTGCCAAAATATCTATCATTTTACGAATTTCGGCATCGCGTCCGAACACGGCGTCTAATTTGCCATCTTTGGCTTTTTGAGTGAAGTTTTCGCAAAATTTTTGGATAAATGAATCGCCAGAATTTTTATGAGAAATCTCGTGGAAATTTTGCGTTTGTGAATTTTCATTGCTATTTTGCTCGGCGTTTTCGGCTTGATTTTCCGCAGATAACAAAGTTAATTTGGCAAAATTATCGCTAACGTTGTCATATTTGAAAAGATTTTGATTGCTTTTATTTATCGCAAAAATTTCCGCGAAATCGTTTTGTAGATAAGCATTCGGACGTTTTAAAAACGCTAAAAAAATAGTTCCGCTACGGATTTGTCCAAAATTTTTAGTCAGCGAAGTTTCATTCCAAGATGCTTCCAATAAATCAACGAGCAACGGAGAAAATACCGGACGAGCAGTATTTCCATTGCGAAAATTTTCTAACGCTTTATTAAGGTTTTGTAAAATTTTGGGAATGAATTCGGGATCATTTTCGGCGATATTTTGCAAAATCCGAGCAAAATCGCTGTTGGAGTTTTGCAAAGCGGCATAAAAAAAATGTTCCACGCTGATTTCATAATGACTGCGTTGCACGGCAATTTCGGCGGTTTTTTGTAAAATATCAATCACGCAGCGATTAGATTTGTTAATTAAAGTTTTGATATCTGCCATAAATTTTGATGTTCCTTTTAGCAATAAAGCAATAAAGCAATAAAACAATAAAGCAATAAATAATATTTTTTATTTTATTTTTTACTTATTAAAAACAAATTTTCCACGAGAATTCTAAAAAAATTTTTGGAAATCTCGTGGAATTTGGTTTTATGATTTTTGGTTTTTAGCAATTATTTATTTACTTATCTTATGCTTTCCAGTCGTCAGTAAATGAAATATTGCCATCATTATAAGTTACGGTCATTCTTGAATAAGTGAAGGAAATTTTTTCCATATCAGAATATGGTTTATTGTCAGCCAAAAATGTCAATGGTGTAAATTTAGAAATATCCACAACGATAGCGTCTTCTAATTTGATGGTGTAATATTTTTCTTCGCTGCCATCATCTTTAATTCTGTAATGATCCAAAGTCACAGTGCCTTGTTCGCCTGTGCAACACATTCGCATAAGATACGGAGAGGATTGATCTATTTTTTTAGTAATAACAAAAGGATGATGAATACGTTGTCCGGTTGGCAAACCGGTGTGCGTATCCTTTGGGATTTCCACTTTGTGCTCAACGGCAAAAACTAAGATTTTGTCTTTTTTATCGCCGCCTTGAAGGCAATCGCCTTTGATTTCACCTTGACTTTTACCTTCAACTTTCAAATAAGATGTTAAAGCCATTTTATTTACACTTGCTTTCTTTTTTTATGTTTATATTTATTATTTTTTATTTATAGATTATCTAATTATTTATTATTATTTATTATTTATTATTTATTATATTTGTATAGGTATTTTTTAAAAATACAAAAATACAAATGAAAAAATAGAACTAAAAACCAAAAAGATATTTGAATATTTCGTGGAAAAAATTCATAAATTACATAAATTCAACAGCAAATATTCAATTTCAATTTTTAACTATTAGCGTATAGCATACAAAATATTATATTTTTTAATTATTAAAAATCTTTTTAAAATTATTACAAAATATTTCAATTTAAGTAAATGATTTTCAAAATATTTGCAAGTTAAATTTTACTTTTTTACAAATTTTTTACATATTTTACATAAAAATTTATGCAAATTTTCCAAAATTTTCCAAAATTTTCCAAAATTTTTATTTTTTGTCTAATTTGCCAACCAATGATAACGTAAAGTTAGAACCCATATATTTGAAATGAGGTCTTGCTTTGATATTAACGGCATACCAACCGGGCTCTCCGGAAACATCGGTGACGTCAATTTGTGCCATACGCAACGGACGCTGACTGCGAGTTGTTGGATCTGGATTATCCATTTCGGTTACGTATTGTTTAATCCAAGTGTTTAACTCGCGTTCCAAATCGGTGCGTTCTTTCCAAGTGCCGATATTTTCTCGTTGTATAACTTTGATGTAATGTGCCATACGATTCATAATCATCATATAAGGCAATTGCAATGACAATTTATAGTTAGTTTCAGCAGTTTTGCCTTCCGGAGTATTTGGGAAAACTTTCGGCTGTAAGCAAGAATTTGCCGAGAAAAATGCAGCGTTATCAGCACCTTTACGCATAGTCAAAGCAATAAAACCTTCTTCGGCTAATTCAAACTCACGCCGTTCAGAAATCAAAACTTCCGTAGGAATTTTGGTTTGCGTTTGTCCCATTGCTTCATAATTGTAAATTGGCAAATCATCAACAGAACCGCCACCTTGAGGGCCGATAATATTTGTGCACCAACGATATTTGGCAAAGCTATCAGTCAAACGCGATGCCAACGCAAACGCTGTATTTCCCCAACTGAAATCAGTGCTATCATTTGCTTCTTCAACAAAATTGAAAGATTTCGCCGGAACGGTATCAGGACCAAATGGAACGCGTAATAAAAATCTAGGCAAAGTAAGACCAACATAACGTGCATCTTCATTTTGCCGAAAACCACGCCATTTGGTATATTGAGGCATTTCAAAAATAGAACTTAAATCTTTTAAATTTGGTAATTCTTCCCATTTTTCTATGCCGAAAAATTGTTTTCCGGCAGCGGCGATAAATGGAGCGTGAGCCATTGCTGCGACGCTGGAAACATAATTCAACAAAGAAATATCTTGCGGGCCTGGACCAAATTCATAATTAGCAATCATCGCACCAACCGGCTGACCGCCAAATTGTCCGTATTCTGCGGTATAAACGTGTTTATACAAGCCGCTTTGAACCACTTCCGGAGCATCTTCAAAATCGGTTAGCAAATCTTCTTTGCTGACGTTCATAAATTCAATTTTGATATTTTGCCGAAAATCGGTGCGATCTACCAAAAATTTGAGCCCACGCCAAGCGGATTCAATTTTTTGGAATTGCTCGTTATGCAAAATTGTATTGATTTGATCTGATAATTTTTTATCTAAATCAGCAATCATTGCATCAACTTGATTAGCGGAAATTTTTTCGTTAGGACTGTTAGCGACAATTTGTTTCAAAAATGCTTGAAGACCGGCTTTGGTTGAAGCATATCCGTCATCTTGCGGTTTTAATTTTGTAGATTCTATAATTTCGTCCAATAGAGAAGCCGAAGTTTCTGCGGCGGCGGCTGGAGCGGCTTGTGTTTGTAATTCTTCACTCATAATTTTGGTTATTTATTTTTTAAATTTTTTGTATTTTTTGTATTTTTTGTATTTTTTGTATTTTTTGTATTTTTTGTATTTTTTCCACGAGATTTTCAAAAAATTTTTTAGATTTTTCGTGGATTTTTTTATTTTTTATCATCTTTGTCCAAACCTAATTCGGCAAATAATTTTTTTCTTGCCTCGTCGTTAGAAACCATTTCCTGAACTTTTTTGCGAAAATCTGGCACGTTTGACAAAGGCGATTTCAATGCTTTCAAAGCTTCGCGTAATTCCAAAATTTTGCCAAGTTCGGGAATTTGTTTGACGATAGAATCCGGCTCAAAATCGCGAATTCCACTGAATTTTAATTTTACAGAAAGTTTGTTATCCGGATCGTTAGTTTCGTTGGAAATTTTGTTCATAACTTGCAAATCCAACGAAATATTTTGACTCGCCATAACATCATTAAAATTATTTTTGTCTATGTTAATCGGATCGCGATCTTCAAGTGCTCGGTCATCAGTTCTGCCGATAAAATCGCCGATTACCATCAATTTTAAAGGCAATTCTACATCTTCTTGCACATCGCCTGTTGCTGGACGATATACGATATTTACGCGTTCTTTTGGGGCTACGGAACCATCTTTTGTTGCCATAATAAAAATTCCTTTTTCTCTGTGTTATTTATAGTTACTTATAATGTAAAAATATAAATAAATAAATAAATAGATGAATGAATGAATGAATAAATGAATAATAAGTAAAAAATTAAATAGAAATTAAATAAAAATTAAATAAAAATTATATAAAAATTTATGGAAAATAATCGCAAAGTAGTTTTAATTGTCGCTGTTGCCGAAAATTTAGCAATTGGTAGAAATAATAAATTGTTATGCAATATTCCAAAAGATTTGCAAAGATTTAAAAATTTGACTACAAATAATTCGGTGATTATGGGACGCAAAACTTGGGAATCTTTACCGCCAAAATTTCGTCCATTACCAAATCGTAAAAATATTATTTTGACTAAATGCAAACATAATGCAAATTTTGCAAATTTGATAAGCCAAAATAATCCTAACATAGCAATTTATAATAATCTTGAAATGGCAATTCAAAGTGAAAAAGCATTATTAACGCAGCAACAAAAAATTTTTATAATCGGCGGAGCAAATGTATATCAACAGGCTTTACAAGCAAATTTGATAGATTGTTTAGAAATTACGCATATCAAAAAAAGTTTTGACAACGCCGATGCTTTTTTGACTTTATCAAAAAACGAATTACAAAAAACTTGGAAAAAAATAAATAGCGAACAATTTTTTTGTGATGAAATTTCCGCAGAAATTGAATTTGCTACGTATATAAAAAAATAAAAAACTTAAAAAATAAAAAAACTTTTCCACGAGATTTTTCAAAAAATTTTTGAGATTTCTCGTGGAAAAATTTTATGTTTTGTTTATTTTATTTTAATGAGCGTCAGCCCAGTTTTCTGCAATATTTGCGGAAACTTCTAACGGGACTTTTAACTTTGCTACTTCGCACATTTCGCGTATTACTAAATTTTGCATTACTTCGGCGACTTCTTGATGGACTTCAAAGATCAATTCGTCGTGAATTTGAAGCAATAATTTGATGTAGTTTTGTAGCCCTTGCTCGGAGATTTTGCGGCTTAAATTTAGCATAGCCATTTTGATTAAATCTGCCGCCGAACCTTGCATTGGAGCGTTAATTGCCGCACGTTGTGCAGATTTTTGCAAAGCAATATTTTTGGCTTGTAAATCCGGCAAATATAAACGGCGTCCGAAAATGGTTTCCACAAAGCCAATTTTGCTGACATTTTGCCGAGTTTGTTCCATATATTCTAAAACTTTTGGATAATGTTGAAAATATCTTTCTATGTAGTTTTTGGCATCTGTTCGGCTTATTTTTAACTGCTTTGATAGACCAAATTCACTCATACCATAGATTAAGCCAAAGTTAATACTTTTGGCTATACGACGTTGCTCGTCGCTGATTAAATCGGCGGGAATTTTGAAAATTTCACTGGCGGTTGATTTATGCACGTCTTGGTGATTTTGAAACGCCGAAATCAAGCCGTCATCTCCGGACAGATGTGCCATTATGCGTAATTCAATTTGCGAATAATCGGCACAAAGTATCGCGTAATTTTTGGCAGCGATAAACGCTTTGCGAATTAGTTTGCCGTCTTTGTTGCGAATGGGAATATTTTGTAAATTTGGATTTTCGGAAGAAAGTCGCCCAGTAACTACATTAGTTTGATTAAAAGTTGTATGAATTCTGCCGGTATTTTTAAGTATAGTTTTTGGTAATTTATCGGTATAAGTATTCTTTAATTTTTGGGCGGTTCTATAATCTAAAATGATTTTAGCAATGGGATAAGTTTCGGCTAATTTAGATAATGTTTCTTCATCAGTAGAAAACTTATTTTTGGCGTGAGGTAATTGTAATTTTTCAAATAAAATTTTACTTAACTGCTTTGGTGAAGCAATGTTAAATTCCTCGCCAGACAAAGTATAAATTTGCTGTTCAAAAATAGCGATTTCTTTGGCTAAATTTTGGCTTTGTTGATATAAAATATTTGCATCAACTAAAATGCCTAAACGTTCCATTTTGAATAAAATATTTATTAAAGGCAATTCCAAATTTTTATATAAATTAAATATTTTTTGATTTTCATTTTGTTGGAATTGTTCAGCAAAATAATTATGTAATTCGTTAATAAAAAATGTTGAATACAAACTGATATTTTGTTCATCAAAATCATAAAAATATTGACTATAAATTTTTTCCAAACTGCTTTTATTAGTAAAGTTATTAAATTTTCCGGCATTTAATAAACTATTTTCTAATAAAATATCATCAATAACGCCGTTTAAAGTAATATTTTTATTTTGTAAAAAATGCAAAATATTTTTGGTATTAAAGCCAATTTTTTTATAATTATTATCTTCAAACCAGCTTTTTAGTAAATTAAAAAATTGTTGTTGAAAATTATTAAAAATATCATTTAAAATTCCATCAAAATTTATCAAATAAATAGTTTTATTAACTAAAAAATTTGCAGAAATAATCTGTGTATCAAAAATATTATTGTTATTTATTTTTGCGTTAAAATCAAAACAAACTGAATCAGTTTGTTTATACAAAATATCAGCAAATTCATTTAAGTTTTTTGCATTTACTTCAACTATTTTATGATTTTTTAATACATTATTTTCTGCAGCATTTTCATTATTATTATTTTGAAAATTTGCGTTTTTTATAGTTATTTCTCCGTTTTCTAATTCACGTAAAAATTGCCGTAATTCATATTTTCTATATAATAATTTTAATTTTTCAACATCAATTTTTTTGAGTTTCAAATCATCAATTTTTGGCAAATCTTCAACATCATTTTTCAAACTTACTAATTGTTTAGTCATTGCAAAATTTGGAATTGCTTTGCGTAAATTTTCTCCGACTACGCCTTTTATTTTATCTGCATTGACTATTAAATTTTCCAAACTTCCATATTCGTTAATCCACTTTGTAGCGGTTTTTTCGCCACATTTAGCAACTCCCGGAATATTATCTATATTATCGCCGACTAAAATCAGCCAATCATTGATATTTTTTGGATAAACTCCGTATTTTTCTTTTACATCTTCTTCATTAAACAAAGTATTTGTCGTAGTATTTAACCATTTTATAGTTGGCAAATTTTCATCGTTAGGAGTTTCTACTAATTGAGTTAAATCTTTATCTAATGTAGCAATAATTACATTTATATTTTGTTGCTTTGACATATTTGTTAATGTTGCAATTACATCATCTGCTTCCACGCCTTCTTTACTAATTATAGTATAACCTTCCGCAGTCAAAATATC
The DNA here is from genome assembly GCA_004555545.1 of Dechloromonas aromatica (nom. nud.). Taxonomy (GTDB): domain Bacteria; phylum Pseudomonadota; class Gammaproteobacteria; order Burkholderiales; family Rhodocyclaceae; genus SFHR01. Next base: position 4,583 of record SFHR01000042.1, on the reverse strand, counting down.
TATAACCGGCTGAATTTGAATAATCATACTTTCTTCCATCGGCTTACGATTATTTTTATATTCAGGAAAAATATCGTGACGAAAGTTTTTGCCTTTTGCATCAAATACTATAGCAACAAATTCCGCAGAAAAATCTTTATATAGTTTTTTCAGCATTTTCAAAACGCCATAAATAACATTTGTTGGCATACCATCTTTGGTTGCCATTTTTTTCAAATTTGGATTAAGAAATGCACGATATAAAAACGCACTGCCATCAACAATTAACAAAGTATTATCAAAAGATTTTTTGGTATTTGAAATATCAGAAGTAATATTATTTTGCAACATAATTATTTGGCTTTTATAAATTAAATTTTATGATTTACTACAATTTACTACAACAAATTTCCACGAGAAATTAAATATTATTTTTAGATATTATTTCGCAGATAATATTTTCAAAAAATAAATTCAAAATCTCGTGGAAAAATTTATAGTTTTATTATTTTATATTTTTGTTTGTTTGTTTATTTATTTATTTATTTATTTATTTATTTATCTTTTTTACTTCATTCACAATCAACATTTCCGTAACGTTGTTTGCAAACTTCTGCTACGCAATAATCAACATAACGATGTCTTGCTTCTACATTTATATCAATATCTTCCCACGCTTGATAATATTGTGGAACTCTTTTATTATGCACACGACAACGTTCTTCTTGTTTATTTTTTAAACAATCATAACCATCCATTACATCAACCCAGTAAGTTTTAGTAACCAACATTCTTTGTATATTTGGCGGATAATATTGATCACCAACTACTCTGCATTCGCGTTCTGCTTGATACCATTGTTCAGTGGCACAACTTGGCAGAAGTAATAACGAAAAAATATATATAAACAAAGTATAAAAATTTGTTTTACTTATGGCGTTTTTTTGCATTTTTTTACTATTATTTAAAATTTAATTTTACTTTTTGTTTTGTTTGTTTTGTTTGTTTTGTTTGTTTTGTTGAAATTTTTTAAAATTACGATTAACAATAATTATAAAAATAAAAATATAACAAAATAAAGAAAGGTTTTTATGGCAACCGCAAAAATTATGGACGGCAAAAAATTAGCCGCTCAATTACGCGAAAATTTTAAACAACGCATCGCAAATTTGCAACAAAATCAAGGACTTATACCCGGATTGGCTGTGATTTTAGTCGGCGAAAATCCAGCCTCCCAAGTTTATGTAAAAAACAAAGTTTTGGCTTGTGAAAGCGTCGGAATTCACTCGGAAAAAATCACCTTTGACGCAAATATTTCCGAAGAAGTATTGTTAAATAAAATCAAAGAATTAAACGCCGACCCAAAAATTCACGGAATTTTGGTGCAACTTCCGCTGCCGCCGCAAATCAACGAAAATAAAATCTTGGCGGCAATTTCCATAAACAAAGACGTGGACGGCTTTCACGCCGAAAATGTCGGCTTGTTGGCACAAGGCAAACCGCAGTTCATTTCCTGCACTCCGTTTGGCGTGATGAAAATGTTAGCTGCCGAAAATATCAACGTGCAAGGGCTACACGCCGTTGTGGTTGGGCGATCCAACATTGTTGGCAAACCGATGGCGATGCTTTTGTTGAACGCCGGAGCAACTGTGACCGTTTGCCATTCCAAGACGCAAAATCTGCATTTTTATACGCAACACGCCGATATTGTAATTGCGGCGGTCGGCAAAGCAAATTTTATAACCGCTGATATGATCAAGGAAAATGCGGTTGTTGTTGATGTGGGAATCAATCGTTTAGAAAACGGAAAATTATGCGGTGATGTTGATTTTGCAGAATGTAGCAAAAAAGCCGCTTATATTTCTCCCGTTCCCGGCGGAGTCGGACCTATGACGATTACAATGTTATTAGAAAATACTATAATTTCTGCGGAAAATTCCGTTAGCAAATAATTTAGTAAAAATTTTAGTAAAAATTTTAGTAATAAATTTAGTAATAAAAATAGCAAATAACAAAATTCCACGAGAAATCTAAAAAATTTTTTAGAAATCTCGTGGAAATTTTTTTATTTTTATTTATTGTCTTACTTCAATGCCTTGATTTTTCATATATTCTTTGGCTTGACTAATCGTGTATTCGCCAAAATGAAATATTGACGCTGCCAAAACTGCGTCGGCTTTACCTTGCAAAACACCGTCGGCGAGATGCTGTAAATTTCCAACGCCGCCAGAAGCGATAATCGGAATTTCTACGGCATCACTGACCGCACGAGTCAAAGCCAAATCAAAGCCGTTTTTAGTTCCGTCACGATCCATAGAAGTTAGCAAAATTTCTCCGGCACCGCGTTGTTGGACTTCCATTGCCCATTGCAGAACATCTTTGCCGGTATCATTGCGTCCGCCGTGAGTGAAAACGTGCCAAGAATTTTCGCCGACTTGCTTTGCGTCTATGGCGACAACAATGCACTGATTGCCGACTTTTGCCGAAGCGTCGGAAATCAAATCCGGATTTAAAACCGCCGCCGTGTTCATAGAAACTTTATCGGCACCGGCATTTAATAAACGTCGCACGTCTTCCACTTTGCGAACTCCACCGCCAACGGTTAGCGGAATAAAAACTTGCTTGGCACAAGCTTCCACGATATGCAAAATGATATCGCGTTGGTCAGAAGAGGCGGTGATATCTAAAAAAGTGATTTCATCGGCGTTTTGCTGATTATATTTTTTGGCGATTTCTACTGGATCTCCGGCGTCACGCAAATCTACGAAATTTGTGCCTTTGACGACGCGTCCGGCGGTTACATCTAAACAAGGAATAATTCTTTTTGATAGCATTTTTTATAATTTTTATAACTTTTTAATATTTTCCACGAGATTTCCAAAAAATTTTTTAGATTTCTCGTGGAATTTTTTTATTTTTATTTTTATTTATATAAATTGTTTAGCAAAACGTAAATCGCTGCCATCGCCGAAAAATAGCCGTAAATCGTTAATTCCGTAGCGTAACATTGTTAAGCGATCCGGCCCAAATCCGAAAGCAAATCCGCGTTGATGTTCCGGCGAAATTCCAGCCATTTTCAGCACGTTCGGATGCACCATTCCGCAACCAGCGATTTCTAACCATTTACCTTTCAACGCTCCGCTCATAAACGCCACGTCAATTTCCGCTGACGGCTCGGTAAATGGAAAAAACGACGGACGGAATCGCACTTGCAAATCGTCGGTTTCAAAGAATTTCCGCAAGAAATCGGCAATCACGCCTTTCAAATCAGCAAAGGAAATATTTTCGCCGATCCACAAACCTTCCACTTGATGGAACATCGGCGAATGCGTGGCGTCAGAATCCACCCGATAAACGCGTCCGGGTGCAATTATGCGAATTTCCGGCATTTTTTCCACGAGATTTTGCGAATTTTTTTCGGCGACTTTGCCCACGTGTTGTTGCATAAATCTCGCTTGAATTGGGCTGGTATGCGTGCGTAACAAATAATTTTGTAAAACCTTGCCATCGTCGTCCAACAAATAAAAAGTATCGTGCATAGACCGAGCCGGGTGATTTTCCGGCGTATTCAAAGCGGTAAAGTTATAAAAATCTTCTTCAATTTCAGGGCCGTCGGCGACTGAAAAACCTAAACTTGCGAACAGATTTTCTATGCGTTGCAGAGTTTGCGAAACCGGATGCAAAGCTCCGAGATTTTCATTGCGTCCAGGCAAGGAAATATCCAAAGCTTCGGCGGAAAGGCGTTTTTGTAATTGTTGATTTTTGATTAAATCGCGTTGAGCCGTTAATAAATCTTCAATTTGCTTTTTGACGGCGTTAATTTTGGCACCGGCGACTTTTTTCTCATCAACGGACAATTTTCCCAGATTTTTCATCAAGGCGGTGATTTTGCCGTTTTTGCCGAAAAATATGGCTTTATGCTGTTCTAATAAATCTGGATTTTGGCAAGATTGAAATAATTGACTTGCTTCGTCAATCAATGTGTTCAGCGAGGTTTCGTTTAAAAAATCTAAATTTTCCATATATTTTTATGTTTTTATGTTTTTGTAAATATTTTTTATTTATTTTTGTTTGTATTTGTATAAATTTTTCCACGAGAATTCTAAAAAATTTTTTAGAAAAATTTTAAAAAATCTCGTGGAAAAATGCTTTTTTATAGTTATTATTTTTCATTTGCTTTAATTTGTTCTAAATAGTTTTCAATATGATTTTTCATCTCCAAAGTAAATGGATATTCCCAGCGTTGTAAATTTTCATAATATATAATACTTCTATCATAATTTTTCCTACGCAGAGATTCTATCAATGCAGGAAAATATCTACAAAAACACCCCAATTTACATTGCTTAGGAATATTATCATAATTACTAAAACTTTTTATTGGAGTTCGCCAGTTTTCACCATAATTTTCTATTAAATATTTTTCTGTATCATCTGGAACCCAATACTCTTTACCAGCAAAATTTTTTCTTACTAAATTAAAATTACTACATTCCCATAAAAGTGGAGTAAATGCTGAAGGACAACCAGTATATAATGAATTATTGTTCGGTTCATTAAAAAAATTTTTGTAGAAAAAAGATAAATCTATATGATTCATATGT
>SFHR01000041.1 GCA_004555545.1 Dechloromonas aromatica (nom. nud.) | reverse complement strand
TTTCCATAGTAGTTTTTCCTTTCCCAAATTTGAAAAATTTTGTTAATTCTGCGATTTCTTGATTTTTTATTTTCTCTGGATCTCGGCACAGAAAATCAGAAATAAGTTTTCCGATTTCAGAATCATCATTTTTATACGCTCCGTTGATATAAATTATATGCGAAGCGTCGCCGAAAATTTTTCCGGTTTGCGTGATTATTCGCTCAATATTGTAAACAGGCAGATTTTCTTTTAATACGTCGTTTTCGGTAAAAAATATCACATACGTTTCCGGAAGTTCGGAAAAATCTTTGCCTTTTTCTAACAAATCAGAGTCCAACATAGCGGAAATAAATCTGGCACGTTTGGCGATTGCTCCTTTATTTGCACGTTGGATTTCTATGCTATAAATTTTGCCGTCTTTATCTTTTGCCAAGATGTCAAGTCGCACCGAGCGTTTGCCAAATTTATTTATTTCAATTTGCGTTTTTGTTTCTGTAACTGTCAAAGATTTCTGTAGAATTATTTTCAAAATAAATTCCATAATTTCATTTTGACCGTCAAAAAACACGCTCATAAAATCATCGTCAATTAAGCGATATTCCGCTAATTTTTGCTCAAATCTTTCGTAATTCATTTGCGTATTTTAAAAAATAACAATTTTCCACGAGAAATCCAAAAAAATTTTTAGAAGTCTCGTGGAAAATTGTTTTTGTTTATATTTTGCTTTTCATAATAAAAATGGTAGGGCGTAACGGCTTCGAACCGTTGACCTACGGATTAAGAGTCCGCTGCTCTACCAACTGAGCTAACGCCCCATTTTTAAATGCCTTTGCATTATATAAAAAAATTCAAAAATATTTTGTAATATTTTTTTAAAATCTCGTGGAAATTTTATCCAACAAATCTAAAATATATCAACAAAAATAAAGGAATATCAAATAATTATGGCTAAACAATTTTTGCCGGATCCTGCCGGTAGCAAATTATTACTTTCCGGAAATGAAGCTGTTGCCCGTGCAGTTTGGGAAAGCGGTTGTAAAGTTGCCGCAGCATATCCCGGAACTCCATCAACAGAAATGTTGGAAAGCTTATCAAAATATCCAACTAGCGATATTTATACCGAATGGTCTGTAAATGAAAAAGTTTCCCTAGAAGTTGCCATTGGTGCTGCTTATAGCGGTTCTAGATCTTTTTGCTGTATGAAACACGTCGGCTTAAATGTCGCCGCTGACGCCTTGATGACCTTAACTCTCACCGGCGTTATTGGCGGTTTAGTTATCGCTGTCGCCGATGACGTGGGCTTATCATCATCGCAAAACGAGCAAGATTCTCGTTACTGGGGACGCTTTGCACATTTGCCTATTTTGGAACCTGCTGATTCGCAAGAGGCTTACACAATGGCAAAATACGCTTTTGAATTATCCGAACAATTTCAAACGCCAGTAATTTTGCGGATGACCACGCGAATTAACCACGTCAAAGGCGTAGTTGTGGTCGGCGAACGTATAGCAAAAAATTCCGTAGGTTTTGCCGCTAACAAAGATCCAAATCGTTGGGTTATGACTCCAAATGGAGCAATTCAGCGTTTGCCGTTAATTTTTGATAGAGAAGAACAATTACGCAAACTCGGCGGCGAAACGGCTTTCAATTTCATTGATACGCCGGAAAATTACGACAAACGTTTAGGTTTTATCACATCCGGCGCCGCTTTTATGCACGTCAAAGAAGCATTTCCGAATTCACCGGTTTTGAAATTAGGTTTTGCTTATCCGCTGAATTACGATTTATGCAAAAATTTGTCTGCTTTGGTTGATGAAATAGTTGTGGTGGAAGAAGTTGAGCCGCTCATAGAAAACGAAATCAAAGCCAATGGAGTTGCAGATTTAACAAAAATTCACGGCAAAGATATTTTGCCACGGATAGGAGAATTATCGCCGGAAGTAATAATTCCAGCCGTAAATAAATTTTTCCACGAAAAATATGGAAAAAATTTTGTAGAAATCACAAAAAATAATGAAAATCTCGTGGAAAAAGTTTTTCCGCGTCCGCCAACTATGTGCGTTGCTTGTCCGCATTTGGGCGTTTATTACACGCTTTCGCAAGTGAAAAATCTCAACATTTCCGGCGATATCGGTTGTTATACGCTCGGTGCCGGAGAACCTTGGCACGCTTTAGATACTACGATTTCTATGGGTGCGTCTATGGGAATTGCCTTGGGAATGGATAAAGGTCGCGGCGAATCTGATGCTAACAAACGCATAGTTGCGGTAATCGGCGATAGCACTTTTATGCATATGGGAATGACCGGCTTGTTAGATATTGTTTATAATCGCGGTAATGTCACCATTATTTTGTTAGATAATCGTGCGGTCGGAATGACCGGAGGTCAAGATAATCCAGCAAATGGGCGAGATATTCACGGCGAAGAAGCTCCACGCATTGACTTTGAAAAATTAGTCATTGCGTTAGGCGTAAAACCAGAACGCACTCACGTGGTGGATCCATATAAATTGCCGGTGTTATTCAAAACGATTCGCGAAGAAGTCAAAGTTAATGATGTTTCGGTGATTATCACAAATCAACCTTGCGTGTTAATCAAAGATTATCATCCGCTCACGCCGTATCAAGTGGAAGAAGACAAATGCACCGGTTGTAAAAACTGCTTGGATGTTGGTTGTCCGGCAATTCACGTCACGCGTAGAGATAAGGTTGTCAAACCCAGCGGCAGAGAAGTTGATTTGGCTTTCGTCAATATAGAGTCCGAAGTTTGTACCGGTTGCGGTTTATGCTTACAACCTTGTGCACCAAATGCCATAGTTCCGTGGATTCCGAGCAAGGCGATCAATTTTGTAGCCAAAGAAAAAGGCACGGCTGCGTAAAAAATAAAATTTCCACGAGAAATTCAAAAAATTTTTTGGAAATTTCGTGGAAATAAAAATACAATAGCAAAATTTTTATATTTACATTTAATATTTATATCCAATATTTATATTTTTAATTTTTAATTTTTAATTTTTAAAATTTTTAAATTATGAAACTTATTTTATTAGGTGCTCCTGGTGCTGGAAAAGGCACTCAAGCTGCTTTTATTTGTAAAAAATTTAATATTCCGCAAATTTCTACTGGCGATATGTTGCGTTCGCAAGTCAAAGCCGGAACCCCTTTAGGTTTGGAAGCCAAAAAATTTATGGACGCCGGCGGTTTAGTCCCTGATGAAGTTATCATCAATATGGTCAAAAATCGTCTGCAAGAAGATGATTGTAAAAATGGTTATTTGTTTGATGGCTTTCCTCGCACAATTCCTCAAGCCGAAGCAATGAAAGCGGCAAATGTCGCCATTGATGTGGTTTTAGAAGTTGATGTCCCGGACGCTGTAATCATTGAAAGAATGGCTGGTCGCCGAGTTCATTTGCCAAGCGGTCGCACTTATCACGTTAAATATAATCCGCCAAAAAATGAAGGCAAAGACGATATCACCGGCGAAGATTTGATCCAACGCAATGATGATAAAGAAGAAACGGTCAAAAAACGTTTGGAAGTTTATCATCAGCAAACCAAGCCATTAGTGGATTTTTATAAAACTTGGAAAAATTCTGCGGATAATCAAAATGCTCCACGAGTTGAAAAAATCAACGGACAAGGCGATGTGGCTGAAATTACCAAAAATATTTTGGCAGTTTTATAAAAATAAAAAACAAAAAACAAAAAACAAAAAAATAATAAAACTAATCAAAAAATAAAAAAATAAAAAAATAAAAAATTTTTCCACGAGATTTCTCAAAAATTTTTTGAGATTTCTCGTGGAAAGTTTATCCCTATATTTCTATGCAGTATTCATATAGTTCCGGAAAATACTTACGTGGCATTCTAAATTTTGTTCCGTGATTATGTCCAGTTCTTGCATCAAAATCTATATAAATATTTCCTTCTTCTAATAGTTTTATAAATTTATTAACGGAGATATTCTTTAACATTAAAATTTTTTGATAAGAGAAATAAACCTTTTTATTTTCTATTTTTCTTTCTGCTTCTACGTAAAAACAATTATGTAATTTTGATGCTATTTTATGGAAAATATCATTAAAACCAAAATAAGGTTTAGGATTTAATGTTGCATTATTATCTAACAAATATTGTTTCCAATCATTATGTTTTTCTGAAATATGATTTATATCAAAATTAATCTCTATTTTCTTATCAATATGATTAACATTAACAGAAAAACCTCTATCAGATATTATTTTTGTAGAAATAGTTTGACGAAAACTTTTTTCATCTTTAGGATAGTTTATTCCAGCTTTTTTATGCTTCCAACCAAAATTTGGTAATAGTAATCTTGAAACTATTTTACAAGCTGTAGGAGATGGTTCAATATGTGATAATGTTAATAATGAAGTAGTATTTTTTAGTTGTGCTTTTAATTCCCATTCTGCAGCATTAGGTATAGGTAAATTATTTTCTTCAATACCAAGCAAATCTTCCAATGTATTACCGACTGCTCCATTATTATTATTTCTTAAATTTTCAATCCAACCTTTATTTCTAATATTTTTTAATTCTTGTATTAAACTTTCTTTAGTATAAATTTTTTCCATAAAACATCAAAATAATATTAAAATTTTTGCAATAGCATTTTAGAATAATTCTGGATTGTTCAAGAAATTTAGTAATCTTTCTTCTGACATTTTTACATAGTCAGGTGATAATTCAATACCTATAAAATTACGTTTTAGTTTCTTTGCTGCAATAGCAGTTGTTCCACTTCCCATAAAAGGATCCAAAATAATTTGAGCATTAGTACTTTGGATAATTCTATAAATTAAATCAACAGGAAAAGGAGCCGGATGAGTATTGTTTAATTCTTGTCCGAATTCCCAAACATCACCAAACTTATTTGCTCCTTCAGAAAGAACAAAATTTTTTTTACAAATTAGATAAATTACTTCATATGTTGGTAAAAAATAACCTTTGTTAAAATTTATTCCACCTTTTCTCTTCCAAATGATAATTTGTCTAACAGGAAAACCTTGAATAATATCTTGTCTATCTTGCAATAATCCGCCTTGTACTCTCCATTTATGGTTATAAAAAATAGCACCATTGTCTTTTATGAGTCTCATCATTTCTGTCAAATTTTCTCTTTGCCAATTGACATATTCATCGTGTGGCATACAGTCATTGTGATGTGAATAACCGTTAATTAAACGAGCATTAGACCATTTACCTCCATTATTGTATTTCATACCATTTCCTGTAGAATTTTTTAGGTTATAAGGAGGAGATGTAACAACTAAATCTATTGAATTGCTTGGTAATTCTCTCATTTTTTGTAAAGAATCGCCAATGATAAATTTATCAAGTTCTAACATTTTTACTAATAATTTTGTTATTTATTTATTCTTGTAATATATAACAATTTTCCACGAGATTTCTCAAAAATTTTTTGAGATTTCTCGTGGAATTTTTTTTGCATTTATTTTTATGTTTATTTTTATTATTACAACATTTGTTCGCCGCCTTGACTTCCCAAAACAATCTGACCTTCGTCTGACAAACGTCTCACAATTTTGAGAATTTCTTTTTGTTCTGCTTCCACTTCTGACAAACGAACTGGGCCACGAGATTCTAAATCTTCGCGTAACATTTCGGCTGCCCGTTGGCTCATATTTTTGAATATTTTCTCGCGTAATTCCGGCGATGCACCTTTCATCGCCAAAATCAAAGATTCGGACTGAATTTCTCGCAAGATAATTTGCAAGGAACGATCATCAACATCCAACAAGTTTTCAAACACAAACATTTCGTCCAAAATTTGTTGAGCCAAATCTGGGTCGTATTCGCGGATTGCATCCAACACAGAAGTTTCGTTGGCAGAACCGATATTGTTCAAAATTTCGGCAACCGTATGCACACCGCCGAGAGCTGTCCGTTTGACATTTGCCGAACCAGAAAGTAGTCGTAACATTGCCTCGTTCAATTCGCGTAAAGCAACTGGCTGAATACCTTCCAAAGTAGCAATCCGTAAAACAACGTCATTACGCAAACGTTCGCTGAAATGGTTCAAAATTTCGCTGACGTGATCGTGCTCCAAATGCACCAAAATAGTTGCGATAATCTGCGGGTGTTCTTGACGAATCAAATCGGCAACAGTTGAGGCGTCCATCCACCTCAAACTATCAATACCGGTGGTTTCACTGGACTGCAAGATGCGGTTAATCAAGTTAGAAGCTTTGTCTTCGCCGAGTGCTTGAGTTAAAGCCGTGCGGATAAAGTCGCTGGTATCCACGTGCAAATTGGTATGTGTTGCCAAATATCCCAAAAACTCATCCAAAACTTCTTCAATGCGATCACGGGGCACGGATTTTTGTTCAGCCATAGCGTGACCTAGGCGTTGAACCTCTTTTGGCGTAAGAATTTTCAGAATTTCTGCCGCTGATTCTGCACCTAATGCGATTAACAAAATGGCGGCTTTTTCTAAACCATTATTAGTATCTAATTCCATTTTTTGAATTTTTCTGCGGTTGTTGTTTTTTTATTTTTGTTTTTTGCTTTTTTATTTTTTTGAATTTTTCCCACGAGATTTTCAAAAATTTTTATAGATTTCTCGTGGAAAATTGTTTTTTTGTTTTTTGTTTTTTGTTTTTTGTTTTTTATTGCGGTTGTTGCTGTAAATCGCTTATTCCCATCCATACTTGCAAAACAGATGCAACAGATTTTGCATTATTGATTGCAATATCTTTGGCTTGATCTAATTTTTTGTTGAATATTCTATTTTTTTTATCTAATTCCTTCATTTCCTTAATAATTTCTGCTGATTGCTCACCGGCACCCATAGCACTTCCATCGGCAGATTTTTTGCCCGACAGATATAAAATTCTATCTTTGCTGATACTTTTGTCCGACAATGGTCGCCGATAAATATCACGCCCGATTTCATTGCCGTTTTTATCGTAATGAATTTCTATTACTTCTTCGGTATCAGCATAATAGTAATTATTTTTATCATCGCTTTTATTAGTTGCCACCGCTATCTATCCCCATCCAAGTTTTAACAACACCGGCAACTGCTTTTGGATCTGAAACTGCAATATCTCTGGCTTTGCGAAGTTTTTCATTATACGGATTTGCCGCCGCTTCACGTGCTAAACGTTCAGCACGTTCTTCTTTGGTTTCTTCGTGTTCTTCTTCTTCCAGACCTTTTTTGCGTTGTCGGCGAATCATACGCCGAGAGATAATATTTCCGGCTTCGTCATATTCAATTTCTTCAACTTCCTCCATTTCCATATCATCTTCTTCTGGATTAGCCGTTCCATCTTCTGCTTTTTCGTCTTCAGATACTGGTGCTGGTGGTGGCGGGAACATTGTATCCAACGCCGGCTTGATAATTTTGAAATATAACAAAGCAATAATTCCGGCAATGATTAAATATTTCAAAATATCTAAACCGACTGCCACGCTTTGCGGATCTTTCCAAATAGGCATTTCGTCTTTGATTTCAGTAAATTCAGAATTAACAACTGCAACGCTATCGCCACGTTTGGCGTTATAACCCATTGCATCGCGGACTAAACTTTCAATTTTTTTGATTTCGTCATCTTTTAAGGCGACAGATTTTTCGTTGCCTTCTTCGTCAATGACTTTGCGGTAATTAACTACAACGGCGGCGGTCAAGCGGCGAATTTCGCCACGTGCGTGTTTGGTATGGCTGATAGTTTTATCAACTTCATAATTTATAGTTGCCGTTTTATTTGCTCCGATCGGTTGTCCGAGCGTATCCAAAGGAGCGTCAATTCCGGCATTAACAATTCTGCCGCGTTCGCCGCTATCTTTACGTTGTTGAGCACCTGGGCCGGGAACTTGCGGATCAGTAATCGGAGCGGTTGCTGGAACTGGTGGCTGATTTGTCAAAGCACCGGGAACTCCGGCTAATGGAATATTCACGCCGGTGGATTCGCTGGTTTGCTGACTGCGAATTGCAGAATCTTCCGGTTTAGTATTTGGGTGAAATACCTCGGCTGTGCTTTCACTATGCGAAAAATCAATATCAGCAGATGCTTGAACTTTGAAATTTCCGGGGCCAAATACTGGATTTAAAATATTTTCAATGCGTTGAACGATATTATTTTCAATATCTTGCACATAAGATAATTGAGCCGGATCTAAACCGCCATTTTGTAAGCGTTCTTTGCTTACGTCTTGAATTATTGCCCCTTTATCATCAACAATGGTAACGTTTTCGTTCGGCATATTTGGAACACTTGATGAAATCAAATGCGTAATACCGGCAATTTGAGTGCCGTCCAAAATTCTGCCCGGATATAATTTAACCATTACCGAAGCGGTCGGCTTTTGATCTTCACGGATAAAAACGCTGGGTTTTGGTATTGCCAAATGCACTCTGGCTTTTTCTACGGAAGTGATTGAAGAAATAGTGCGAGATAATTCGCCTTCTAATGCACGTTGATAATTTACTTGTTCGGCAAATTGACTGATTCCGAATTTTTGATTTTCCATCAATTCAAAACCAGCGTGTCCGCCGCGTGGCAAACCTTGCACCGCAAGTTTTAATCGCGTGTTATGCACAACATCTTCTTTAACCAAAATTCCGCCGTTTTCGGCAACAACATAAGGAATATTTTGTTTAGTCAATTCTTCGGTAATCAAACCGGCATCGCGTTCATCCAGATTTGCGTATAACACGTGCCATTCCGGAGATTTTGTATATAAAAACGTTCCAAACAAAAGCACCAAAATCAACACCAAAGCCGCACCGAGCGTGATTCTTTGACGCATATTCAAACGGAAAAAACCTTGTTGTAAGCGTCCTAGTGGAGTATCAGGGAAAACTCGTTCAGTTGTCTCGGTTGTTTGAGTAGTATTTTCGTTGTTATTGCTGTTATTGCTGTTATTGCTGTTGTTATTATTTGCGTTATCTGCGTTATTAGCGTTAGCGTTATCGTTCGTAGCGTTATTTGCGTTATTTGCGTTATTTGTTTGCTCTTGTGTTTGATTTTGCTGCGGTTGATTATTTTCGCTTGTAGCGTTGGCAGCGTCATTATTTTGATTTGCCTCTGGATTTGTTGCCATAACAAAGGGTTAAACTAAATAAATTAAATTTTTATGAACTATGATTAATTTTTATATTTTTAATATTTTTATATTTTTAATATATTTATTGTTTATTATTTATTATTTATTGCTTATTATCCGTTATTCGTTATTCGTTCTTTATTCTTCCACACTTATTTTTTAAACCGTTTATTTTATATAAATTTTTGCAAATTTATCTGTAAAAATTTTCTCAAAATCTCGTGGAAAATTTTTAAAAATATAAATGTTTAAAAATAATGCAAAAATACTACAAAATTCAAAATCCTAAAATTAACTTGGAGAAATTTTTATGAGCCGCATCGTCCAAATTCATCCGCAAAATCCGCAACCACGTCTATTAAAACAAGCCGCTGAAATTATCCAACAAGGTGCCGTCGTAGTTTTGCCTACTGACGCTTGTTATGTGTTGGCTTGTGAAGTCGGTGATAAAGAAGCATTAGACAGAATCCGTGAAATCCGTCAGTTAGATCAAAAACATCATTTGACTTTAATGGCGAAAGATCTTTCACAAATTGCTGAATATTCCAAAGTTGATAATCAGCAATATAGATTGCTAAAAGCGATCACGCCCGGAGCTTATGTTTTTATTTTGGAAGGCAGCAAAGAATTACCGCGTCGTGTTTTACATCCAAAACGTAAAACCATCGGCATTAGAATTCCAAATAATCCGATTGCGATGGGCGTTTTGCAATATTTGGAAAATCCGATTTTAACGGCAACTTTACAACTTCCGCCAGAAAATATTCCGCTCACCGAAGGTTGGGAAATCGCAGAACGTTTAAATAATATCGTAGATTGGATTTTGGACGCCGGACATTGCGGCAGCACCCCAACCAGCGTGATAGATTTGACGGACGCTAACGAACCAAAAGTAATCCGCGAAGGCGTTGGTGACATAAGTTTGTTTGCGAATTAAAAATAAAAAAATAAAAAAATAAAAAATAAAAAATAAAAAACACAACTTTTCCACGAGATTTCTAAAAAATTTTTTAGAATTCTCGTGGAAATTTTTTACTTTTTTTACTTTTTTTACTTTTAAATATTTATGGAAAAAAATAACAAAAATTATACTTGGGCTGGACGTTTTGATGAACCGATGTCCGATTTGCTAAAACGCTACAACGCTTCTGTGAATTTTGATAAACGGATGTGGCGGCAGGATATTCGTGGATCGTTGGCTCACGCAAAAATGTTAGTCAAACAAAATATTATTTCTGCCGAAGACGGCGAAAAAATTCAAAACGGAATGCAGCAAATTATCAAAGAAATTGAAAGCGGCGAATTTCAGTGGTCATTAGATTTGGAAGACGTGCATTTCAACATAGAAAGCCGTTTGATAGCACTTGTTGGAGACGCCGGAAAACGTTTGCATACAGCAAGATCGCGTAATGATCAAGTGGCAACGGATATTCGTTTATTTTTGCGTGATAATGTTGATTTGATTTTGCAAAAATTAACTGATTTCCGCAAAGTTTTAGTAAATCTGGCAGAACGTGAAGCGGCTACGGCGATGCCTGGTTTGACGCATTTACAAGTAGCACAGCCGATAACTTTTGGGCATCATATGATGGCGTATTTTGAAATGTTTAGCCGCGATTTTGCACGTTTGCAAGATTGTCGGAAACGTTTGAATTTTCTGCCTTTGGGAGCCGCCGCTTTGGCTGGAACCGGTTATAACATAGACCGAGAATTTGTCGCCAAAGAATTAGGTTTTGATGGCGTATGTAAAAATTCGTTGGACGCCGTTTCTGACCGCGATTTTGCCATAGAATTTTCTGCCGCCGCTGCAATGATTATGATGCATATTTCGCGGTTGTCGGAGGAGTTGGTTTTATGGATGAATCAGCGTTTTGGATATATCAAGCTTTCCGACGGCTTTTGCACTGGATCGTCAATTATGCCGCAAAAGAAAAATCCGGACGTGCCAGAATTAGCACGTGGTAAAACCGGACGCGTTTATGGAAATTTAACGGCTTTGCTAACGTTGATGAAGTCGCAACCGTTGGCGTATAACAAAGATAATCAAGAAGACAAAGAGCCACTTTTTGATAGCATTGATACTTTGATTGATACGCTTTGTATTTTTACGGAAATGTTGCAAACGCTGAAAACAAATCCAAAACCGATGGCAGAGGCGTTACGTCAAGGATTTGCAACAGCTACCGATTTGGCAGATTATTTGGTAAGAAAAGGCGTGGCATTCCGTGACGCTCACGCTATTGTTGGAGCGGCGGTGAAATCAGCCGAGCAAAAAAATTGTGATTTGGCAGAATTATCGTTGGCGGAATTGCAGGAATTTTGTCCGCAAAATATCACTTTGAGCGACGATGTTTATTCAAAAGCTTTGACCGTTGAAGCGGCTTTGAAAGCCAGAAATCACGTTGGCGGAACTGCTGTTGAGCAAGTTTTATTAGCAGTCAAAAAAGCCAAAGAAAATTTATAAAAATTATAAGTAGCAAAAAATTTCCACGAGAAATTCAAAAATTTTTTTAGAAAAAATTTCAAAATCTCGTGGAAAAATGTAAAAGCAAAAATGGAAATTTCCACAATAATTAGTTTTTTGTTAGCGGCAATGTTGCTGACATTATCACCGGGTCCAGATATATTATTTGTTATCAGCACAAGTATTTCCAAAGGTCACTGGAATGGAATTTTTGTGACGTTAGGATTATCAACCGGCGTGTTAATTCATACAATGTTGGCGGCTGGTGGTTTGTTATTGTTATTAGCAAATTCAGAAATGTTGTTTTCATTAGTGCAATATTTTGGAGCAATTTACCTTTTAATTTTGGCTTATAAAGCGTGGAAGGAACGCGAAAATACTAATTTGCAAATACAATTAAATAATAATCAACTAACACAAAAAATAACAGAAGTAAAACAATTTTGGAAGCATTATAGAACCGGCATAGTAATGAGTAGTTGCAATCCAAAATTGATAATATTTTTCTTAGCATTTTTTCCGCAGTTCGTGAATTTCAAAGACGAAAATGTTGCTTTACATATTATAATTTTGGGAACATTGTTTGCATTTCAAGCGGTGATTATTTATTCAATAGTAGCCGTAATTTCTGCAAGATTAACCAACAAATTACGCCAAAATAGTAAAATAGTAAAATACTTAAATATTTGCACTGCAATAGTTTTGGCAGCCATAGCAATTTCTATTTTATTACTATAATTTTTTATATTTTTTATATTTTTTATATTTTTTAACTTTTTTAATTCTTATAAACAATAATAATAATAATAACAATAAAATTTTTAGCAAAAGAAAGTAGTTTTTTATGTCAAATTTAACCTTAACCGCCGAACAAATTTCTGCTTTTTTACAACAAAATCCAGAAGTAGTTTCGCAAATTTTTGTCCTTGCAGATAATCATCAAAATGATGATAGTAATAGCAATAACAATAACAATGATAACAATGTTATTTCTTTGCAAGAACAACAAACTATATATTTACGCGAAAAAAATTCGCAGTTAGAAAACAAGCTAAAAGAGTTAATTTCTTTTGGTGAAGAAAATGATATAACCAGTAGCAAAATGCACAAATTGAATGTTGCCCTAAATTTAGCAACTACTTTTAGCGGAGTTATAAATACGCTAAATTTTTCGCTAAAAGAAGATTTTGATGTTGATCCAGTTTCCGTATGTTTTTGGGAATTACCAAAAGGTATCTCCGACGAAAAATCATTGCCAACAAATTGTAGAATCAATGCAAAATTAAAAGAATTTGCTACAACCTTAAAACGTCCTTACTGCTTATCAACCGAAGGTTTAGAAATCTCCGAATGGTTCGGAAGTAATTGCGATGAAAATAGTATTAAATCACAGGCAATAATGGCGATAAAAAATGGCGATGAAGTATTTGGAATTTTAGCGTTAGGTAGCAATAATCCAAATAGATTTTTCCCGCAAATGGGAACCATATATTTAGAAAGAATGAGCGAAATGTTAGCCGCTTCGTTAGTAAGAACAGTTTTTAGTAAGTAAATTAGTAATAATAAACTTTTCCACGAGATTTCTATAAAAATTTTTGGATTTCTCGTGGAATAAATACTAGTGAAGTAATGAATAATTCAATATATAATTTTAAGTATATTCCGGCAATAGATGGCTTACGTGCTATCGCTGTTTTGTCGGTAATGTTATTCCATTTAGATGCAAGTTTTTTGCCCGGAGGTTTTACCGGAGTAGATGTTTTTTTTGTTATTTCTGGTTATGTTGTTAGTGCGAGTTTAGCAGCAAATTTTGTAAAAAATAACTATATTAATAGTAATAAAAAAATTGGTAGTTTTTTTACTTTTTTGACCGCATTTTATGCGAGAAGAATTAGAAGAATTTTTCCAGCATTAGTAGTATGTTTGTTAGTATCAAATTTATTAACTGCAATGTTCATTCCTTTTTCTTGGAATGATAATATTATAGGCAAAGTTGGAACTTGGGCATTTTTTGGTTTAGGAAATATTGCGTTAGTTAAATTTACTGATGGGTATTTTTCTATGGACGCTGAATATAATCCTTTTACTCATACCTGGTCGCTAGGCGTTGAAGAACAATTTTATGTTATTTTTCCATTAGTATTTTTTATTTTTCTTGCTTCAAAAACTTATAAACAAAAATTTTTAGGTTTTATACTGCTTGTTATTTTGGCATTAACATCGTTAATTTTTTCTGCTTATGAAACTATAAATAATTTTAATAAAGCTTTTTACTTATTGCCGTCACGTTTTTGGGAATTGGCAGTTGGAGCAATGTTATTCCAATTTCATTTTCGTTGTAGCAATAACTATAAAAATAGTAATGGAAATTTTTCCACGAGATTATCATTTTTATTTTCAAAAAAAGTAATACTTTTAGCATTTCTTACCGGTTTATTACTAATTATTTATTCATTTATTTTTGTTAACAAATTAAATTTTCCATTTCCAAATGCTATTTTTTCAGTATTAGGAAGTGCGTTTATTATACACGCTATAACTAATGCAAATATACAAAAATATAAACTATTAAACAATATTTTTGATAATAATTTAATGGTTTATATAGGAAAAATTTCGTTTTCACTTTATTTATGGCATTGGGCTATTTATGTATTATTCCGTTGGACTATTGGATTAGATAGTATTGCATTATATTGCATAGCTGTTGTATTAACTTTTATTTTTGCAATATTAAGTTATAAATTTGTAGAATTACCGATTAAAAAAGGAGCAGGAAATAATATTTTTGGTTTAAACAATATCAATTTAAAAACCGTTAGCATTGGAGTTTTTATTATTAGTATTTCTTGTTTTATTTCTAATTATGTGTTAATTGAACACAAAGAAAAAAATACGATTTTTCCAACAAACGTTTATTTATAGTTGGCGATTCTCATACTGGATCATTACAAACATTGGCAGCAATGTTGAGAAAGCATAATAAAATGGACGTGAATTTATTAACAATACCAGGTTGTCCTGTATGGGATTTGCGCACAGATATTAATCATTTTCCTAAGCATTGCAAAATAGACTTAAACGGCATATATAATAAATTACTAACTGATGTTAAAAAAGGAGATATTGTATTTTTTTCCTCATTAAGAGGGGGAAGATTAACGGATAAATTTACTGCTTTTGATAGAGAACAATTAGAAAAATATTTTAGTAAGTATAATATACAAACTAAACAAATCTATACACAATTACGTAATGAATTTGTACCATTGGCAAATCAATTAGTAAAGAAAAAAGCAAAAGTTATTTTAAATACTCCGTCACCAGTATTTGCTACATTAGCAATTCGTTGTGCTGATTGGTTTAGTATAAATAGCAAAACTTGTAAAAATAATATGTTTATATCAAAACATTACTTAACAGAATTTAAT
>SFHR01000040.1 GCA_004555545.1 Dechloromonas aromatica (nom. nud.) | reverse complement strand
ACCGCTCATCCGACCGAAGTTCAACGTCAAAGTTTGATTAAATATCATCGCGATATTGAAGCATTATTGGATCAACGCTCCAGAATGCAACTCACTGACGACGAATTAAAAAATAATACCAAAGCTCTAAAACGAGCAATTTTGACACTTTGGCATTCGCGTATGTTGCGTCCGGTGCGTCTGAAAGTTATAGATGAAGTAAATAACGGAATTCATGTTTTCCAAGATACTTTATTCAGTGCAATTCCGCGTTTATACGAGAATTTGGAAAATTTATTAAATACCAAAGAAATTCCTTGCGTTTTAGTTCCCGGTTCCTGGATCGGTGGCGATAGAGATGGAAATCCTTATGTTTCGGCAGAAATCTTGAGAACTACATTGCAATTACAAGCGGCTGCCGTGTTTGATTTTTATATCCGCGAAGTGCGTCAATTATTTTTGGAAATGCCGATGTCGGAATTATTGCACTCGGTGTCGCCGGAATTGACCGCTTTGGCAGAAAGTTCCGGAGATGTTTCTCCGCACCGAGCCGATGAACCTTATAGAAAAGCGTTACGCTGGATTGCCTCGCGTTTGATTAAAACCGCAGAAAAATTAGGCAAATTTGATGAAAATATTCAAGGACAAAGTGTTGTTTCATCAACGCCATCGGCTTGGGTTATGAATGTTTTAGATAACGTGGAAGCATATCAAAACAGTCGGCAATTTGCCGAAGATTTAGATATTTTGAAACGTGCCTTAAATGCTGGTGGATGTCAAGAATTAGCCGACGGTCGCTTAAAACAATTACGCCGAGCCGTGGCAGTTTTTGGATTTCATCTCAACGAATTAGATTTACGCCAAAATGCCGCCGTGCATAGTCAATGTGTCGCCGAATTATTAGCCAAAGCACAAGTTTTACAAAGCCAAGAAGATTATCAAAATCTCAGCGAACAACAAAAGCAAAAATTATTATTAAAAGAAATTTGTTCGCCGCGTCCGTTGTTTTCGCCGTTTATCAACGATTATTCAACAATTATCCACGAGGAATTGAAAATTTTTTTTACCGCCAAAAAAATCCGCCAAAAATATGGCAAACGTGCTTTACCAAATTGCATAATTTCTATGACCCAAAATGTCAGCGATTTATTAGAAGTGGCGTTGTTATTAAAAGAAAGCGGTCTGACAACTTGCAAAATCAAAGAAAATAGCACTGAAATCAACAATATTCCGCAAATGAATATTATTCCGCTGTTTGAAACCATAGAAGATTTACGCAACGGCAGTAAAGTTATGCAGGAATTTTTTAATATCCCAACTTGCCGAGAATGGATCTGCGAAAATAATAATGAGCAAGAAGTTATGCTCGGTTATTCAGACAGCAATAAAGACGGCGGTTTTATCACTTCCGGCTGGGAATTGTATCAGGCAGAAATCCAACTGAGCCAAACTTTCGCTAAAAATAATGTGCGTTTGCGTTTATTTCACGGACGTGGCGGAAGTGTCGGACGCGGAGGAGGTCCAGCATATCAAGCGGTTTTGGCTCAACCGAAAGGATCTTTGCAAGGTCAAATCCGCATGACCGAACAAGGCGAAGTCATCAGTAGCAAATATGGGCATCCGGATAACGCTTTACGCAATTTAGAAGTTCTGTTAGCCGCAACTATGCTCGGTTCGCTCACGGATCAAGAAAATAAAATTTGCAATGTGGAAAAATATTATCCAACGATGAACGCTTTGGCAGATTTCGCTTTCAAAGCGTATAGAAATTTGGTTTATGAAACGCCAAATTTTGATGTGTATTTTCGGCAATCTACGGTGCTTTCAGAAATCGCCGCTTTGAATATCGGTTCGCGTCCGTCTTCCAGAAAGCCGTCTGCAAAAATAGAAGATTTACGGGCGATTCCTTGGGTTTTTAGTTGGGCTCAATGCCGTTTGATGTTGCCCGGTTGGTATGGTTTTGGCACCGCCGTAGAACAATTTTTAAACGAAAATTTTGCCGCGAATCATCAACAAGGTTTAGATTTGTTACGGCAAATGTTTAAAAACTGGGAATTTTTCAAAATGTTGCTTTCTAACATTGATATGGTGCTATCCAAAACCGATTTGGAAATCGGTGAGCAATATGCCAACTTGGTAGAAGACCAAAATTTACGCAATTTGGTTTTAAGCAAAATCAAAGAAGAATGGCAACGTTGTAAAAAATATTTGTTAGAAATTTATCAAACTGACGACTTTTTGCATACTGACGCCACGTTGAAAAAATCCTTGCAACTGCGGATGCCGTATATAAACGCACTGAATTATTTGCAAGTAGAAATGCTAAAACGCTACCGCAAAAATTCCGCTGACGACGACCCAAATAGCAAAATAGATCGCATCGCCAAAGCAATTCATTTGAGCATCAATGGAATTGCTTCTGGTTTGAGAAATACCGGTTAAATATAAAAAACAACAATTTTCCACGAGATTTCCTAAAAATTTTTTAGATTTAAAAATAGTTTTTAAAATCTCGTGGAAAAAATTTTTAAACTTTTACTTTTATTATTTATTTTTACAGACAAAAATTTTTTGGAGAACTTTTTATTATGGCTTTAAGTAAGGATTTTTTAAATTCCGTTTATGTTTCATTATTTGCTCGTCCTATGGATGCTGGTGGTTATGTCTATTGGAGTAGCCAAAAAACTATGAACGAAAATGAATTTTTAGATAGTATTTTGGCAAGTGATGAATATTTACATTTATATGGTAGTTTATCTAATGAAGGGAAAATTACTAAGTTGTATCAAGTTATACTCGGCAGAGAAATTGATGCTGAAGGATTAGCTTATTGGAATAAAGAATTAAGTGATCCAACTGATTTGAATAACCATTTTCCAAAATTAGCAATGCGGATTATAAATGCAGCTTTAAATACTACCACAACTGATAAAGTTGCAATTACTAATAAACTAACTGCGGCAATGTTATTTACTGACAAATTATTTGAAAATAAAACCGCTTTAAACAAATATGCTGCTAATACTAACAATGGAGTAATATTTATACATAGTATCGATGAAAATACTAATTATGAAAAAATTGTGGCAGCAACTAATGCGGAAATAAATAAAGTTGCATCGCAATCTGATAAGCAAGGAGCTTTATATAATTTATCTTCCGGCGTAGATTATGCAGATGCAAATTATTCAACTCACGATGGAATTTTGGATGAGTATTTCAAGTTTTCTGATAAAAATGAAACTGTAATTTCCGATGCAAATACTTTGTTATCTACGACATTAAAAGATGAAATTTCTTATGATAATGATATAGTTAGTGTTAAATTTACTAATAAAGATGTTTCTACTGGCAAGTCAAATGCTTTTGTTATTGTAGATGAAAATAGTCGCTGGGAAAATATTGAGAACTTACAAATTATTAGCAATAATGCAAGTGGAAACATAATAATGAAAGCCGATAATGGTTATATTTATGGATTAAAACAAATTGAAATTTCTGGAACTGTTGGTGATAATGGTTTGACAATTTCTATAACTGATTCAGGTGAAAAAAAAGACACTGATATTACCAGTTTTAGTTCCATAGGAGTTCATACTATAAGAGCCTCTGAATTATTACATAACAATGTAGTTATTGATGCTGGAAATTCTGATAAATCATTAGTTATTTACGGAGCAGCCAGTAATAGTTCAACAATAACCGGAGGTTTGTCTGGCGATAGTATTTATTTGAATGCCAAAATATCTGACAACGTTGTTTATGATAATGTTAGTTCGCTTTCTAAATTAAGTAATTCTAATAGTGATAGCATAGACAAATTATATTATTTTGATTTTGTTTCAGGTAATGATAAAATTTTTATTCCAAGTATAACTGGAGTAGCAAAAGCAAATAAAAAAGATAAGAATACTATTGAATTTAAAGATGGTAATACTAACTTGATAGATATAAAAGCAGAGAATTTAAAAGCTTGTTTGACAGGAGAAACTGGCAACACTCAAGTAGGTATTTTAAAAACTAAAGATTCACATAGTTTGTTAGTTATTGACGTTGATGGCAATGGCACTTTTGAAAATGATACTGATATAGTTATAGAACTTGTTGGTTATGGTGCTAGTGTTAGCACTTGGAATGCAGATTTTTTGGCAGCATTAACAGTAAGTGAATAAAAAATATATATACACAAATTAAAAATAGTAAATATATATAAACTTATTTTCCACGAGAAATCAAAAATAATTTTTAAAATCTCGTGGAAAAAATTTTTTTACTATTTTTACTATTTTTACTATTTTTTGTTTGAATTTTAAAAATTAAATATCAAATATGAAGTCCTCACAATTTTTTATTTCTACATTGAAAGAAGCGCCTGCCGATGCCGAAGTTATCAGCCAAAAATTGATGCTCCGAGCCGGGTTTATCAAAAAATTAGCCGCCGGAATTTATACTTGGATGCCGATGGGTTTGCGTTCTTTACGCAAGGTTGAAAATATTATCCGCTCGGAACTCAACGCCGCTGGAGCCATTGAATTGCTGATGCCGTCCGTGCAACCGGCGGAACTCTGGCAAGAATCTGCACGTTGGGAAAAATACGGCGCAGAATTGTTACGCTTGAAAGATCGCCATAAACGCGATTTTGTTATCGGGCCAACGCACGAAGAAGTTATCACCGATGTTGTGCGAAAAGAACTCAAAAGTTATAAACAACTGCCGCTGAATTTTTATCAGATTCAGATGAAATTTAGGGATGAAATTCGTCCGCGTTTTGGTGTTATGCGGAGTAGAGAATTTTTGATGTGCGATGCGTATTCATTTCATAGCAATTTTGACGATTTACAGCGTGAATATGAAAATATGTATCAAGCGTATCAGCGGATTTTTTCCAAAATGGGCTTGAAATTCCGTGCCGTCGCTGCCGATACCGGAAGCATAGGCGGAAGTGGCTCTCACGAATTCCACGTGTTGGCAGATTCCGGCGAAGATGCTATTGCTTATTGCACGAATCCTGATTCTAATTATGCGGCAAATGTGGAGCTCGCCGAAGCGGTTGCTGTTGAAAAATCTACAAAAAAAGAACAAATTCTCGTGGAAAAAATTCATACGCCGGGTTGCAAAACTTGCCAAGATGTCGCTGATTTTTTGCATACGGATATTAAAAATATCACCAAAACTTTGGTTATCAAATCTGAAGTCGCCGAAAAATCTGACAATTTTGCTTTGTTGATTTTGCGTGGCGATCACGTTTTAAATGAAATCAAAGTAAATAAATTGTCCGGCTTTGAGGAGTTCCGTTTTGCAACCGCCGAAGAAATCAACAAATTATTAAACGCCGACGCCGGTTCTTTGGGATTTTTGAATCTGCCAAAAACTATGGATTTGCAAAAAATCACAATGTTTATTGATCGTAGTGTGGCAGCAAATACCGCCGAAAGTGAGTTCATTTATTGCGGTGCAAATGAAAATGATTATCATTTCAAAATCAAAAACGTAGATTTTCCACGAGATTTGCCAAAAAATTTACGCTTTCAAATCGCCGATATTCGTAACGTTGTCAAAGGCGATATTTCTCCGGACGGAATGGGCGAGTTGGATATTTGTCGCGGCATAGAAGTTGGGCATATTTTCCAACTGCGGAAAAAATACGCCGAGGCTCTAAATTGCTCGTTTTTGGACGAAAATGGCAAATCGCAAATCAGCGAAATGGGTTGCTATGGAATCGGCGTCGGACGCGTGTTAGCAGCAGCGATTGAGCAAAATTTTGACGATAAAGGGATTTGTTTGCCTTCAGCGATTGCACCGTTTGAAGTTTGCATAATTCCGATGAATTTTCATAAAAGCGAGATTGTACGCCAGCAAAGTTTGCAGATTTATCAAACGCTGAAAAATCTTGGCGTGGACGTCTTGTTAGATGACCGCAATGAACGTGCCGGCGTGATGTTTGCAGATATGGAATTGCTCGGAATTCCTTTGAGAATCGTAGTCGGAGAAAAAAATCTGGCGAACAACAAATTAGAAATCAAATGGCGGAAAGTCAATGAAAATCCAGAAGCAATTTTGATTGATAATACTGAAAACGCTTTGAAAGATTTAATAAAAAATCTATAAAATCTATAAAGATAAAAATATATATTTTTCCACGAGATTTTTATAAAAATTTTCAAAAAATTTTTTAGAATTCTCGTGGATAATTTAATACTAAATAATCAAAATTTTAATAAACGACGATAACAAAAATTTTCCACGAGATCTTTATAATTTTTTCTAAAAAAATTTTTGCAAATCTCGTGGAAAATATTTGATTAAAAATCTTAAAAATTATTTTAATCTTTTATTCGTTTAATCGTTTAATCGTTTAATCGTTTTTAGTTTTGATTACTTTTTTGCCTTTATAAAATCCGTTCGGAGAAATATGATGACGTAAATGTTTTTCTCCAGAAACTGGTTCTACGGCTAAATTTGGGGCTTTCAAAAAATCGTGAGAACGGTGCATTCCGCGTTTGCTCGGAGATTTTTTATTCTGTTGAACTGCCATTGTTTAATCCTTTTTTGTTGAATTTAATAAATTTTTTAAATTAGAAAATGGTTTATTTGAATCTGAATCTGTATCTGAATCTGATTCTGAATTTCCGTTGATTTTATTTGCTTTATTGCGGTTATTTTCAAAACTACAATTTTTATGCATAGGAAAACTTGGCAAAGTCAAAATAATTTCGTCTTCTATGAACGAATTCAACTGGAAATTATTTTCGCTGAACTGCAAATTTTCATTTACATAAATCACATCAAAATCATCGTTATTTATGTCGTCGCTGTCATAATCAAAATTTTGATTTTCAGAACTATTTTGATTTTTACAAATTTCAAATTTATATAAATTTTGGCTGTTTAAATCAAATTGTATTGCATTCAAACAACGCTGACATTGCAAAATCAGAGTTGCTTGCAAGTGCATTTTCAGAAAATAATCGGATTGTTTTTCGCCATTTTCGGCAACGATTTTTTCTTTTGTATAACCTTGCAAATCATATTTGATTATGTGCGGTTTTGAGTTTGTATTTTCATTTTCATCCCAAAAAAAATCATCAAAAACTCGTGGAAAATTATCTTGCTCAATAATAATTTCGCCACTTTTTGTAGATTTTTTGGCTATGAAATCAAAAATATTGCAAACAAAACCGCTGGACGACATAAAAAATCAACCAATAAATTATTCAGAAACGATATTAACTGCGATATTTGTCAAGACGTCAGTATGCAAAGATACATCAACGCTGAATTCGCCGATGGATTTTAAAGGTCCATTTGGCATACGAATATTAGAGCGGTGAATTTCTTTGAAACCTTGAGCGAGCAAACTTTCAGCAATATCAGCATTGCCAACAGAACCGAATAAACGTCCGTCCATACCGGCTTTGCGAGAAATTGTCAATTTAACTTGTTCCAACTTGGAAGCCAAAGCTTGAGCGGCTGATAATTTTTCGGCGGCGATTTTTTCTAATTCAGCACGACGACTTTCAAATTCAGCAATGATTGCCGGAGTTGCTCGACGAGCTTTTTTGCTAGGAATCAAATAATTTCTAGCATAACCATCTTTTACTTTAACTACTTCGCCTAAGTTGCCGACGTTTGCGACTTTTTCAAGAAGAATAATTTGCATTTGTTTAAACTCCTTTTAATTGATTAGTGATTATTAATGATGATTATCGGTATAAGGAAGCAAAGCCAAGAATCTTGCACGTTTGATAGCAACGCCCAACTGACGTTGATAACCGGCTTTGGTTCCGGTCAGACGAGCCGGAATAATTTTTGCGTTTTCTTGGATATATTCTTTGAGAACTTCAACGTCTTTATAGTCAATTTGTTCTACTTTTTCTGCAGTGAATCTGCAAAATCTGCGACGTTTAAATATAGTATTGCTACGACGTTTTTTCTTATCGTCATCTTTTTTCTTAAAAAATCTAGCCATTTTGAACTAATCCTTTACGATTTGATTTGTTTAATTTGTTTTGTTTATGAAAATAGAAAATAGAAAATAGAAAATAAAAATTTAAAATTTTTTTAATTCGTTGATATGAAAAATAATTTTGCTACTTTTTAGCGATTTTTTTGCCAAAAATCCACTTGCCCAAATTTTTTCGTTTATTTTGATAAGTTGCACCATTTGCGACAAACTATGCCCAACAATGATAAACGGCAAATCCATTTGCACCAAGCGTTTTTGACTATTTTCTATTTGCCAAGAGCGATGCCCAATAATACCTTCACAAATTGCAATTCCCGCCGGAGAAAATCTTACCGGTTGGCGATTTAACAAAATTCCCTGAAAAGATAATTGATTGATTTGCACTTCTGGCAATTCGGATTCTGGGAGATTATTTTCCACGAGAAATCAAAAAAATTTTTTAGCAAATTTTTAGCAAAATCTATTCAGATTCAACGGTGATGCTTACGCTATTTTGATTATCATAATCATCGCTCGGAGCTGGAATTGTAACGGTTACGGCTTCTAAATTTTCGCCATTTTCGCCGAATTCAGCTTTTTTCGGTTCGCGTAACATAACAGATTGCTCGGTTATGGCGTGTTTCATTTTGACAACCAAATGACGCAAAACTGCATCGTTATATTTGAAAGCGTGTTCTAATTCTTCTAAAACATCGCCGCCGCATTCAATATTTAACAAAACATAATGGGCACGATTTGCTTTTTGGATCGGATAAGCCAACTGACGGCGACCCCAATCTTCTTGACGATGAATCACTCCATTTTTGTTAGTGATAATATTTTTGAAACGTTCAATCATCGTAGGAACTTGTTCGCTCTGGTCTGGATGAACGAGGAAAACAATTTCGTAATGACGCATAATATAAAAAAATTCCTTTCGGTTATAAAACCTCCTAATTTATAAAAATTAGTGAGGTAAGGGATTGTTAAAAAAAGATTTTGTTTTTATTTTTTATTTTTATACATTTTTATATATTTTTGTATAAAAAATAAAGTGCAAGATTATAAACAATTTTCCACGAGATTTCATAAAAAATTTTTAAAATCTCGTGGAAATTTGTCTTTTTTACAAAAATACGCAAAAAAATACACAAAAATAATTCAATGATTTACGATATTTTCAAAAATTTGTTATTTCAGTTATCGCCTGAAACTGCTCACAATATAGGTTTGCAAGGTTTGAATTTTACTTATCAACTTGGTTTAAATAATTTGTTATTTCCAAATTGTAATAAGTTGCAACAAAATCAAAATCAAAATCAAAATCAACAAACTTCTTGCCAAGTTATGGGCTTGAATTTTCCTAATAAAGTTGGACTAGCCGCCGGTTTAGATAAAAATGGCGATTATATTGACGCTTTATTTTCGCTAGGATTCGGATTTTTGGAAGTCGGAACTGTCACGCCAAAACCGCAGCCCGGCAATGAGCAACCACGTTTATTTAGGCTGACGGAAAATCAAGCCATCATAAATCGGATGGGTTTTAACAACAAAGGTGTAGAGCATTTAGTCCAAAATGTCAGAAAATTTAAAGCCAAAAATGATCGCAATAAAAGCAAAATTATCGGCATAAATATTGGCAAAAACAAAGATACGCCCATAGAAAACGCCGCCGATGATTATCTGATTTGCTTGGAAAAATCTTATGAAATCGCCGATTACATTGCCATAAATATTTCCTCGCCGAACACTAAAAATCTGCGAGAACTCCAAAAAGATGACGCTCTTGATGATTTGTTAAGCAAACTCAAAAATAAGCAGCAACAATTATCGCAACAATACGGAAAATATACGCCGATTGCGGTGAAAATTGCTCCGGATTTGGACGATAATCAGCTAAAAAATATTGCGGAAATCTCGCGGAAAAATCGCATAGACGCAATTATTTCTAACAATACAACTTTAACTCGCATTGGCGTGGAAAATTTGCCGGTTAGTCAAGAAAGTGGCGGATTATCAGGAAAACCAATTTTTGAGATGTCAAATCAGATTTTGCAAAAGTTAGCAAATTTATTGCAAAATGAAATTCCTATAATTGCCGTTGGTGGCATTAGTTCAGTTGATGACGCCAAAACAAAATTACAGCTCGGAGCAAAATTGGTGCAAATTTATTCCGGCTTTATTTTTAAAGGACCGCCGTTGATTCAGCAATGTGCCGCAAATATTTAAAAATACTTAAAAATTTAAAAATTTAAAAATTTAAAAATTTAAAAATTTAAAAATTTAAAAATTTAAAAATTTAAAATGAAACAACGCCTACTAAATTTATTAGTAAAAAATGCGAAAAATCAAATTTTAGAAAGCGTCAAATCACACACGATTTATCCGAAAGTTCAGCCAAAAGTTGGCTCCATCGTGCATTGTTCGCTTTACGGCGTTCAGCATTCCGGCATTTATATCGGCGAAAATACAATCGTAAATTTGGAAAGAACCGGCGATATAACTGCCGTCACGCCAAAAGATTTTGTCAAAAATACGACGGCTCTGGCAATTTATGTGGCTTGTGATGCAGAAAATAACGTCTTGCATAGCGAAAAAATCGCCCAAAATGCCGTGCATCAAATCGGCAAGAAATTGCGTTATAACGTGTTGATAAATAATTGCCATAAATTTACGGCGGGTTGTATTTTGGGCGATTTTAATAATTTGAATTTGACATTTACCGCACTGAATTCGGTTATCAAAAGTTATTTTTTTAATTTTGGTTTTAATTTTAATAAGCTCTTAAATCCGCTGGTCGGGCAAGTTGTAGATTTTGCCGATAAATTAAATGTAAATTTGAAGCGTAAAAATCAAAATTTGTATGGCGTAAAAAGTCAAAATAAAAATCATATTTCAAAAAGTAGCAAAGAAATTTATTGGAGAATTTGGGATAATGAAATCACGCCAAAAAATTTAGTAAAAAAATTTATTAAAACTTAACTAAAAATAACAAATTTCCACGAGATTTTTATAAAAATTTCTAAAAATTTTTGAAGATTTCTCGTGGAAACATTTTCATTTTGCCTTGCTTTACTTGCGTTTATTTACTAATTCTTCTACGATGCGTTCCATTTTCATAAAACGCGATCCTTTTACTAAAACTGCGATTTTGTCGCCGACTACTGCTTGTAATAACATTGTCAGCAGCATTTTCAGATAATCCGTGAGTTTGTTGATTTTCCCATTTGCAAAATATAACGCCGGATTTTTCGGCTTTGGCAAAAACTCATCAAACGCCGTCGCCGTAAATTGCGTTGATTCTCCCAAACATAACAAATAATCTATATTTTTTTGCCGTGCGTAAATTCCTACTTCTTTATGCAGATTCTCGGAATTTTCGCCGATTTCGCCCATATCGCCGAGAATCAAAATTTTTGTGCCGTCAAAATTTGCGAGAACGTCAATGGCGGCTTTGACCGAATCCGGATTCGCATTATAAGTGTCGTCCCAGAGCGTTATTGGATAAGCGGCTTTTTTGATTTGCAATCTGCCTTTGACCGCTTGGAAATCTTGCAGAGCCGTTTTGATAGTTGCCAAATCAATTCCAGCAGCCAAAGCCAAAGCGGTTGCGGTTGCGGCGTTATAAGCGTTATGATTTCCTAAAACTTGCAGGATAATTTTTTCGTTTTGATTTGCGTTTTGATTTTTGATAAGCAAACAATTTTGATTATTTTCCACGAGATTTTGGAAATTTATTTTGGCTTTTGTTTGATTTGTTTGATTTGTCTGATTTGTTTGATTTTTGTTATCAAAATCAAAATCAAAATAATTTACGCTGATTTTTTGCGGATTTTCTTGGCAGATATTTTCCCACAAATCAACAAATTCCGGCGAACTTTGTAAAAAATTGAGATTTATCACCGCAACATTTTGCGTAAATTTATAAATTGCACCTTTTTCTTTGGCGATGATTTGTAAATTTTGCATTCCTTGCAAGTGAGCACGTTGAATTGTGGTGATTGCCGAAAAATTCGGTTTTGCGATTTCTGCCAAATATTCAATTTCTCCGGGATGATTCATTCCCATTTCAATGACCGCCGCTTGGTGATGTTTGCGTAAATTCAACAAAGTTAGCGGCAAACCGATATCATTGTTTAAATTGCCGACAGTCGCCAAAACATTTTGCTCGCCGAAATGTTGGCGTAAAATTTTGCCGAGCATTTCTTTGGTGGTCGTTTTGCCGTTAGAGCCAGTGATTCCAAAAATTTGTAACTGCGAATTATCAAAATTATTCCGCCAGTGTTTTGCCAGATTTCCCAAAGCCAAACGCGTATCATTTACCAAAATCACGCTCAGAGAATTTTCTGCTTTTTGTAAATTTAAGTTATTGAATTTATTTGCGTTATCAATGAGAATTGCGTAAATATTTTTATTTTTATTTTGATTTTTGATAATTTCCGGCAGAAAATCGTGAGCATCAAAATTTTCGCCTTTCAGAACTACAAACAAAATATTTTTATGTTGCAAAGTTTCGTCATTTAATTTTCTGGTGTCGGTGATTACGGCGAAATCATCATTTTTAGAAAAATCAAAATTATCATTTTGGAAAACAATTTTGCCGTCAAGAATCGTAGCAATTTGTTGAGTATTTTGGATATCAAACATTTTTTTTTAAATTTTTTTAAACAGTTTTTTTAAATATCTAAATATAATTGAATTTTTTATAATAAAAATAATCTTAAATAATTTAAAAATTACCTTTTACTTTTATATTTACATTTACATTTACATTTACATTTACATTTATTTCATATTTTTTTTGGAGAACATTTTTACTATGAGCAATCAAGTTACATTTACCGGAAATGCTTTGAATTTAGTCGGCGATTTCGCCAAAGTCGGACAAAAAGCCCCAGATTTTTCTGTTTTAGATAATTCTTTACAAGCAAAATCTTTGAAAGATTATGCCGGAAAAACTTTAATTATCAGCGTTGTGCCTTCTTTGGATACCGGCGTTTGTGATGCTCAAACTCGCCGCTTTAATCAAGAAGCCGCAAATTTGTCTGACGATATTCGTATTTTGACTATCAGCGTGGATTTGCCATTTGCACAAGCGCGTTGGTGCGGAGCTGCTGGAATTGATAAAGTGGAAACTTTGTCTGACCATAATGCGACATCTTTTGGAAATGCTTATGGCTTGTTGGTCAAAGAATTACGTTTGTTGGCTCGTGCAGTTTTAGTTATCAACAAAAACGGCGATTTGGTTTATCAAGAAGTTGTTCCGGAAATGACAAATCCGGTGAATTTTGATGCTGCTTTGGAAGCGGCTAAAAAAGCACTTTAAAAAATAAAAGCAAAATATTTTCAAAATATTTTCAAAATATTTTTGATATTTTTCCACGAGATTTCTAAAAATTTTTATAGAATTCTCGTGGAAATTCGTTTTATTATCGTTTTATTAAATATAAAAATACAAAAATACAAAAATACAAAAAAATAAAGGAAAAATTATGTTTTCAGGAATCATTCAAGCAGTTGGCAAAATAGAAAATATCAGCGAACGCACCGCCGGAAAGCGTTTGAAAATTGTCTCACAAAATTTAGATTTTGCAGATGTCAAACTTGGCGATTCTATTGCTTGTAACGGCGTTTGCTTGACCGTTGTAGAGTTTGATAAAAATCAAAAATATTTTTGTGTTGATGCTTCTCCGGAAACTTTTCGCTGCACGGTTGGTTTAGAAAATATCGGCGGAGTTTTAAATTTAGAAAAAGCGTTGCGTGTAGATGAACGGCTCGGCGGACACATAGTTTCCGGTCACGTGGACGGCGTTGGCGAGGTTATCAAATTTGACGCAATCGGCGATAATCGGTTGTTGGAAATCGCAGCACCGCAAGATTTGGCAAAATATATCGCCAGAAAAGGATCAATCACCATCAACGGCGTGAGTTTGACCACCAACGTGGTAGAAAATAATAATTTTCAAATCAATTTGATTGCTCACACTTTGGAAAATACAACTTTGCATACGTTGGCTCCGGGCAAAAAAGTAAATTTGGAAGTTGATGTAATTGCTCGTTACTGCGAACGTTTGTTGGCAGAACAAAAGTAAAAAGGAATAAAAATGATTCGTCCACGCTCATTTTGGTTAATTTGTCCAAAGTGCAAATATTGCGAACAATTTGCACCGAACAGCGATGTTTTGTTACGTTTGCCGCCGCAAAATTGTCCAAAGTGCAAAACAAAATTGCGTAAAAGTGAATTTCCGATTTTGAATCCTTTCCAAATGCTCGGAGATATTTTCAAAGGAATTTTTGGCGGCAAAAAATAAAAAACGAAAAAACGCATAAATAAAAATTTTCCACGAGAAATCGCAAAAAATTTTTGGGAAATCTCGTGGAAATTTGTTTTTTATCTTTGTAATTTTTTCCAACCCGGATCATATTTTTGCAAAATATTTTGCTCCACCAGCGATTTTATTTGCTGTAAAGCGATTAGCGGTTCGGCAAAATTTATGTTTATATTTTGCCAATGCAAATGTGTCAAATCATAATCCCACCAACGACTTTCCAACAACGCCGCGATAACTTGTGGCGGAAACCGAAAACGAATAATTTTTGCAGGAACTCCGGCGACGATTGCATAATCTGGGACATCTTTGGTGACAACGGAACCGGCTCCGATAATTGCTCCATTGCCGACTTTTACACCGCCGCGAAATTTTACGTGACCGCCGATCCAAACATCATTGCCGAGAGTTATCGGTTTTATTTGTTCAAAATTTGTAGGGGGGGGGGGGGGGGGTTTTTTTTTTTTGGGGTTGGGGGGTGGGGGATTTACGTCTTTGGTAATATAAAATTTTTCAAAAAGATCTTGATAAGGAAAAACGTGCGTAGATAAAAAATTTGTTGGATGATCGCTCAAAATTTCCACGCCGTGACCAATAGCACAATAACGTCCGCATTGCAAATATGATATTTTTGTAGCAGTATAAGAAAACGCTCCGATTTTGCAATTTGTTCCGATGCCGGAAAATAATTTAATCGGCGGCTCAAACATAAACGGCAGAGATAAAGAAGCGCCTTGCGGAATTATGCAACCCATTTTATTCAAAGTTTCAAATAAATCTTTTTGATTTATATTTTGATTCTGATTTTGATTTTCTTCGCTCATATTTTTTTATTATTTTTATAAACTCATAAACTTTTCCACGAGATTTTTATAAAAATTTTCAAAAAAATTTTTGGGAAATCTCGTGGAAAAATTTTATTTATATCTTTATTTCTAAATATCGCCCTGTGCTTTTTCGCGTTTTACGTAATTATCTAAACGATTCAAAGCATTGATATACGCTTTTGCCGATGCAATTATAATATCGGTATCTGCACCACTTGCTTGGACAATTTTACTGCCATCTTCGTTGGATAATCGCACGGTTACATCTCCTTGTGCGTCAGTTCCTGTGGTTATGGCATTTACTGAATACAACATCAATTTTGCTCCGCTATTCACCACGTTTTCTATGGCTTGATAAACTGCATCCACTGGACCTCCGCGAGTTGCGGTTCCGGTTTTTTCTTCGCCGTTATCGCTGATAATGATTTTTGCCGACGGCATTTCGCCGGTTTCGGAATCCACGTGTGAATAAACTAATTTGAAGCGTGTGGCAATTTGGTTATTTTCAAAATTTTTGCTATCACTGCCGTTATTGGCAACGTTGGAAACTAATGCTTGCAAATCTTCGTCAAAGATTTCTGATTTTTTGTCGGCGAGTTCTTTGAATTTAGCAAAAGCCGTATTCAAAGCGGTATCAGAAAGTTCTATGCCTAATTCAACTAACTTGGTTTTGAAAGCGTTGCGTCCGGAGAGTTTTCCTAAAACTAATTTGTTAGTTTTCCAGCCGACATCCTCGGCTTTCATAATTTCATAAGTTTCGCGACATTTCAAGACGCCGTCTTGGTGAATTCCGCTTTCGTGAGCAAAAGCGTTGGCTCCGACAATAGCTTTGTTTGGTTGCACCGGATAGCCGGTAATTTGAGAAATCAATTTGCTGGTAGGAACTATTTGTTTGGTATCAATGCGAGTATCCACATCAAAAATATCGTGGCGAGTTTTAATCGCCATCACGATTTCTTCCATCGCCGTATTTCCAGCACGTTCGCCAAGTCCGTTGATTGTGCATTCCACTTGACGAGCTCCGCCGGTCAAAACGGCTTGTAAGGAATTTGCAACCGCCATTCCCAAATCATTATGGCAATGCACAGACCAGATAACTTTGTCTGAATTTGGAATGCGTTCGCGTAATGTTTTGAATAAGTTTGCGTATTGATTTGGCAAGTTATAGCCAACGGTGTCAGGCACGTTGATAGTTGTAGCTCCGGCTTTGATGACCGCCTCAAAAATACGGCATAAAAAATCAATTTCCGAACGTCCAGCATCTTCGGCGGAAAATTCTACGTTGTCAGTGAATTTTCTTGCCCAGCCGATAGCTTTAACGGCTTGTTCTAAAACTTGATCCGGCGACATTTTCAATTTCATTTGCATATGGATTGGCGAAGTGGCTATAAAAGTATGAATTCTGCCGGAATTCGCCGGTTTGATTGCTTCTCCGGAGCGATTGATATCATTTTCATTTGCTCGTGCAAGTGAGCAAACGGTGCTGTCTTTGATGATTTTGGCGATGCTATGAATTGCGTCAAAATCGCCCGGTGAAGCGGCGGCAAAACCGGCTTCCATAACATCAACTTTTAATTTTTCTAACTGCTTGGCGATGCGAATTTTTTCGTCTTTGGTCATAGACGCTCCCGGACTTTGTTCGCCGTCACGGAGCGTGGTATCAAAAATATAAAGATGTTGTTTTTCCATAATAAAAATTGTCCTGCTTTTGTTTTTATTTAAGTTTTGTGCTTTATGCTTTATGCTTTATGCGTTATGCTTTATTTGAAATAAATTTTAATAAAAAAGTTTGCCAAAAATATTTGAAAGCCGTTTAATATTTTTAATAATAATAATTATTAGTAATTATTTTTTATGCTTTTCCACGAGATTTCTAAAAATTTTTTTAGATTTCTCGTGGAAAATGTTTTTTAATTTGTATTTATGTCTCTGATTTTTATCAATTTTTCCTCCGGATGCACATCATTTTCCCAAGGAAATAAAATCCATTCGTCTGCCGGAATTTCTACGGCATAAAAATCTACTAATTCCTTGCGAAGTGGCTTTGCATAAACGGTTACAAATAACGCTTTTGGTAATTTTGGGCGTAAAAAATTTATGGTTCTGCCGGAATCAATCAAGTCGTCAATGACGATGCAATTTTCGCCGTCGTCGTGGATTTCGCTCAAAAGCTGGATTTCTTTGAGTTGTGATTCCGCTTGATAACCTACCACGTCAATAGTTTCAATTTTGCGAATATTCAGCTGGTGAGCCAAAACACAAGCCGGAGCCAAACCGCCACGAGAAATTGCGTAAATTTTTTGATATTTTGCGGCGTTGATTTTTTGAGCCAGAATTTTTACATCCTGATGAAACGCATTCCAAGTGATTTTTAAATATTTTTGATTTTTCATATAATTTTGAAAATTTTTCTACAATTTTTCTGCAATTTTTTCACAAGAATTCTAAAAAATTTTTTAG
This sequence comes from Dechloromonas aromatica (nom. nud.), assembly GCA_004555545.1. Classification (GTDB taxonomy): domain Bacteria; phylum Pseudomonadota; class Gammaproteobacteria; order Burkholderiales; family Rhodocyclaceae; genus SFHR01. The sequence continues at coordinate 1,525 of SFHR01000040.1, read as the reverse complement.
AATTCTCGTGGAAAAATGTTTAATTATAAATAAGTTATAAATAATTTATAAACAAGTTATAAACAAGTATAAAAAATTATGAATTTACATATTTCGGTGTTAAAAAATGAAGTTATTAACGCCTTAAATATTAAAGAAAATGGTATTTATATAGACGCAACTTTTGGGCGTGGTGGGCATAGTTTGGAGATATTAAAAAAACTAAATAAAGATGGCAAACTAATTGCCATTGACCGCGATATTGATGCGATTACTTACGCAAAAAATACTTCGCCATTTAATGTTGATAATCGGTTTAGTATTTTTCATACTGAATTTAACAATATAATAAATATTATGCAGAAGTATGCTGATAATAATAATATAAAAGATAATATAAAAGATAATATAAAAGATAATATAAAAGTTGATGGAATTTTGTTAGATTTGGGAGTTTCTTCGCCGCAGTTAGATAATGCTGAACGCGGATTTTCTTTTAACAAAAATTCGCCGTTAGATATGCGTATGAATAATACCAGTGGAGAAACCGTAGCGGAGTTTATAAAAAGAACAGATATTAGCGAACTAACTGAAATTTTTCGTAATTTTGGCGAGGAAAAATATGCTTATAAAGTTGCTAAAAATATTATTAAGCAACGTGAAATAAAAGCAATAGAAACAACATTTGAATTAGCGGAAATTATCCGCCAAAGTATTCCAAGTTTTCAGAAAGGAAAAGATAAAGCAACGCGTTGTTTTCAGGCGTTACGCATACATATAAATCAAGAATTATTTCAATTAGAAAGCGTTTTGCCTCAAACTATAAATTTATTGAAAACCGGCGGAAGATTAGTAATTATTTCTTTTCATTCTTTGGAAGATAGAATAGTAAAAAATTTCCTGAAAAATGAAAGTAATCCGACAGAAAAATTCAATAAAATTTTTAATAATAAATATACAAAACAAATTCCTATAAACTTATTACAGCAAAACGAAAATATACAAAATATGCAAATAAATAATGCAACTATAAAACTAATTAGCAAAGCAGTAAAACCTACAGAAAATGAAATTTTAAATAATCCTCGTGCCAGAAGTTCTATTTTAAGAATTGCCGAAAAATTATAAATTTTTAATACTTTAATTTATCAAAAAAACTATGTTAGTCCGCATCAATTTAATCCTTTTATTACTAATTATTGCTTGTGCTTTTGGCGTGATTACTTCGCAATATCAAGCCCGAAAATTATATCAGCAAATAGAAACCGAACAGAAAAAAATCCAACTACTAAACACAGAATATAATCAATTGCAGTTAGAATTATCAGCGTGGTCAACGCACCAAAGAGTAGAAAATATCGCCAAAGAAGAATTGCATATGACGCATTTAAACTCGCTGAATCAACCGATTATTAAAAATAATAAAAATTAAAGATAGTAATAACAATTTTCCACGAGATTTTTATAAAAATTTCTAAAAATTTTTTTGGAAATCTCATGGAAAAGTTGCGTTTATTAGTTTAATAAAAATTCATATTCATAAACT
>SFHR01000091.1 GCA_004555545.1 Dechloromonas aromatica (nom. nud.) | reverse complement strand
AATTTAATTTCCTTCTTTGTGCTGATAATTGTAAAATAAAAATTTATAATTTGCAACAACAAAAATACAAAAACTACAAAAACTACAAAAAATATACAAAAAAATTTTTTCCACGAGAAATCTCAAAAATTTTTTGAAAAATCTCGTGGAAATTTATATAAAATAATAAATAATAAATATTATTTACTTTATGATTTTTTTGTATTATACTAATTCATTTCCTTTTCAATGTTCATAAATAATTGTTCGTAAAGATGTTCAATTTTATCTTGCGAATTTGTATTAGTCCGCCAATCTGAATTATTTGCAACTTCAATAACTTCTTGCTCAATCGCAGTGAGTTCATTACTTGCCACTTCGTTAGAATTTCCATTCAAAATTTTATTTGCATTAACTCTGGCTAATTGAGCACGTCCAACCAAATTTACAGAATCATTCATTTTTTTGGAACCAACAAAAATATCTTCAGACAATTTTTGAACTTCTTTTGCGTAAGTTGTAGTATTATTCAACCGATTTTCAAAAAAAGTAGAGGTTGAAAATGCTTTATCAACAGCGTTTTCCATTTCAAAAATATTAGATTTTGTCTCGCCCAAATTGCTATTCATAGTATCAATAGCTTTGGTGATTTTTTCGGCGGCTAATTGTGATTGATCTGCAAGTTTGCGAACTTCATCGGCAACAACAGCAAAACCACGTCCGGCTTCTCCGGCACGAGCGGCTTCAATAGCAGCGTTTAAAGCCAACAAATTAGTTTGTTTAGCAATATTATCAATTTCCGTAGTTAATGAAGAAATAGTATCCGCAGAAGCAACCATATTTGTCAAAGCAGTGCTACCGGCAGCAGAAGTTTCATTTGCGTGTTTCATAACTCCGGCTAATTGAGTAGCAGCGTCAGACATTTCTTGTGACATTGTAGAAAGATCTTTGTTTAAGTAATTAACTTTTTCGGCACCATCAATTACATAACTCAAAGTTTTATTTACGTAATCAATGGTCTTAGACAAGCCGTGTTCGGAACGTAAAAAAATACGAGATAATAATGCTTCTTTGGCGATTGCTAATTTGCCTTCTTTATTTTTTTCTAATACTTGTTGGATTTCTTCCAAAACTAAACGATAACTACCTTTTAATCCGGAAGTTTGTAATAAGCGATTATCATTACCTTTTTGAGAAGCACGAATAGCACCTAAAATTTCTCGGAAAGAAGTTTCAATTTGATCCAAAGCGTGATTTAGATTTTGCCGAGTTTGTTCAGTATTGTCATCACTAACAGATAAAGCGATCCGACTAGATAATTTTCCTTGTGCTACTTCTTTTAATAATTGAGAAATTGCAACATATTCATTAGAATTTTTTTTAGAAAATAAACCCATTCCAGCGATAACTAATGAAATAAAACTAAATGTTATTGTTGTATATAAAACGCCGGAAAAATTATCTGGACTAATAACATTGATAGCGGACAATAACAACAAAACAAAAATTATACTAATACAACAAACCAAACTAAGAGATTTCATATTCATTGAATTTGTAGTTTTATTTTTAGATGAGGTGGATAAGTTGTTCATATGGAAGTCCTTTCTGTTTTAGTAAGTCAAGTAAAATTTTAGTTCCGGCATCAATAGCATCTTTGGTAGCCACTGATTTTTCTGCTTGTAGCATTTGTTTATAAATTTGCTCAATAGTTTGAACTGCTTGTAGTTTAGGACAACGTCTGACTGAAGTATAACCGATAATATTTCCATTGAAATCAAAGTCCGGAGAAATATGAGCAAACACCCAATAAAAGTCACCATTTTTGGACATATTTTTTACATAACCGAAAAATTCATCGCCTTTACTTATCGTATTCCATAGTAAAGCAAAAGCAGAGCGTGGCATATCAGGATGACGAATAATATTATGTTGAGCACCGATTAGTTCGTGTTCTTGATAGCCAGAAAACTCAATAAAAATCGGATTGCAATAAGTAATAATTCCTGTTTTATCGGTTTTGGAAACAATAAAATCTCCGTCTCGCATTTTTTTCTCATTAAGCGTCAGAGTTATAAATTTTGATTTCATAGCAAATATTTCCTATTATTTATATTTTTGTTATTTTATTTTTGTTGTTTTATTTTTGTTGTTGTTTTTTTGTATAACTGAAAAATATTATAACATATTACGGCAAAAAAAACTAATAAAATTATAAAAAATTGTTGAAGTTTTGCCAATTTTTGCATATAATTCAATTCGTAGCAATCAAATTTGTGAATTTATTTTTTATTTTTAAAAGAAAGGAAAGTAAAATGCAACTAACATTAAATAATATTGCTCTTTCTAATGAAATTTTGAATAAAGATGATTTATTTGAGTTTATAAATTCTTTTAAATTTAATAATAAAAATATAGACAAAATAGCAAATGTCTTGTTTAAGAATTTTCAAAATATTATCAATAATCAAATCGCAATTTTCAAGCAAAGAGAATTTGAAAGTATCAACAGAAAAGAATTTAGATACATAGAAATTGCATTGCCAGAAAAGATTAACGATTATCAAGATTTATGTCAAAGTTCTTGCCAATTTATAAAGCAAAAAGAAATCAATTTGAAATTAAATCAATTATATTTTACTTTCAAAGAAAACTTGCCGACTATTTTCAAAATAAATAATTTGGTGTTAGAAAAAATACAAAAACGTTATGCGTTAAAAAGCGATAGTGATTTAAAAAATAGCGGAGAAAATATAAATAAATTGATTATTCAAAAAAATAAGGAACTGAATAATTTTGTTGCAGATAATATATTTACGAGAATCAAAAATTTGTTTTTGATTGCGTTTAATAAACTGAAAAATAATATAAATACAAAGCAATTAAAAATGATTTTGCAAAATAGTAAAATAGAAATAATTCG
>SFHR01000039.1 GCA_004555545.1 Dechloromonas aromatica (nom. nud.) | reverse complement strand
TATCAATAATAGTAATAATAGTAGTAACAATAATAAATTTAATGTAAATATAAATCTTACAAATTCGGCTGCCAAAAACTATTATGATGGAATTTATCAAGCGTTAAATAATACTTTAAATAACCGAATAGTAAATAATAAATTAGGTAAAAATCAAACGCCATTAAATTTTATACATAAAAAAACTTTATTCCAAAAAGGCGATTCATCTTGCAAAAAATATTCCTTTGAGCAACACGGAATAAGTAGAAATCAAATCTCTAATGCCGCCGTAGAAGTTTGTTCCGTATTACAAAAAAGAGGTTTTGCCGCTTTTGTAGTCGGCGGAGCAGTACGTGATTTATTACTTGGAGCCACTCCAAAAGATTTTGATGTAGTAACTAACGCAACTCCGTTTCAAGTTTTAGATAGTTTTAAAAGTGCTTTTTTAATCGGCAGACGCTTTCAAATAGTTCACGTGAAAATAGGTGGCGAACTTATAGAAGTAAGCACTTTCAGAAGTAAGCAAGAAAATCAAACTGCTTATGATGAGTTCGGCAAAATTACTAATGATAATATTTTTGGAAGTCAGTCAGAAGATGCTTGGCGACGTGATTTTACTATTAACTCATTTTATTATAATCCGATAACGCAGGAATTATTAGATTATCATAACGGCATAAAAGATATGAGCCAAAAGATTTTACGCATTATTGGCGAACCAGAAGTCCGTTATAGAGAAGATCCGGTGCGTATGATTAGAGCAATTCGGTTAGCGGCAAAATTACAATTAAATATAGATGAAAAATCGTCGGCAAGTTTCCAAGAGTTGGGAGAATTATTACACCACGTAAATAAATCACGTTTGAGTGATGAAATGATAAAAATTTTGATTAGTGGTTATTCTTTGAATTGTTTAAATATTTTCCAAAAACAAGGAATTCCATTGAATTGTATGCCGTTATTTGAATGTATTTTTAGAGATAATAATTATATTAGTCCTGAAAATAGTATCGCAAATAATGATAATGTTGATGATGAAAATAAAAATTTGGTATCACTTAAATATAAGATGATTAACGCAGTTTTGCAACAAACCGATAATCAAGTGCAAGAAAATCGTAAAAAAGGTATTCATAGCAGCGTAGAAAATATTAATGTTTCATTTATTTTTGCGGCTTTGTTATGGTTTGATATGTTGATTTTGCGAAATAAATATTTCCAAAAATTTGCGGCAGAAAATGCTCCAAATAAAAACTTAGTTTTTGCAACTCAACAAGCGATTTCTGAGTTAATGAGCCAAATGAATAAAGATATTATTTCGCGTAAATATATCGGCGAAATTCGCGGAATTTGGTTAATTCAACAGATATTTGAAAACCAAAAGCCAAACCAAATTTTGAACTTACCAAAATTGCCACAAGTGCAAGAAGCTTTCCGCTTTTTACAATTACGCCATCAAATAGGAGAAATCAGCGACGATTTAATGTCTTGGTGGGAAAATTTTATGCAATCAAATATTCAAACTAAAGAATCTTTAATTGCAGAATTACGTCAATTAAAAATATTACAACGACAGCAACAAAAAGCATTAGAAAATGCTGAAAATAATGTTAGTAATGATAAAAAAATCAGCAATGATAATGTAGAAAATAATCCAGAAAATGATAATAATAATGCAAATATTACCGCTAATAGCGATGATAATTCTTGCGAAGAAATTGATAACGATTTTGAAGAAGTAGATTTGCAAGAATTAGAAGAAATAAAGAAAATGTTGCCGCCATTAAAACGTAGAAATAATAAAAAAAGAACTGCGAATAAACGATTTTTAAATAAAGCAAAACATAAACACAAACATAAGCAAAAGTAAAAAATAAAACTTAAAAATGCAACAAAATATTTCTTTGCAAAAACAATTTACTTCTGGAAAATTAACTTTAAATATTGATTATTCTGACCTTGAAGTAAATGAATTATTTGGCATTGCCGAAAGAAAAAATAACCCAAAGCGACAATTTTTATTTGTTTCCAAAATATTAGGAAAGCATTTAGAAGTATCGCCGCAAAAAATGCAACAAACTTACTATTTATTAAGTAAAAAATTGCAACAACTAAACATAGAATTTCCTGCTTTTTTTATCGGTATGGCAGAAACCGCAACTTGTTTGGCAACCGGTATTTTTGAAAATTTTAATACCATAAATAACAACAATAATTATAATAGTAATGAAATTTTTTATATACAAAGCAGCCGTTATAAAGTGCAAAATTGCCAAGTAATAAATTTTGCAGAAGAACATAGTCACGCTCCACAGCAATATATAAATATTTCGGAAAATTTTTTACAAACTAATATTTTGAATTCTGCAAAAACTTTGATTTTGATTGATGATGAAATCAGCAGTGGAAATACTTTGAAAAATGTATTTTTGGCGTTGAGAAAACATAATTTTTTGTCAGAAGTAAATACAATTATTCTCGTTAGTTTGACAAATTTTTTATCCAAAGAAAGTATTAACAATTTGCAAAATATCTTTGGAAATATTACTTTAAAAACTTGCGAAATTTTACGAGGAAATTATATTTTTGAGCAAAATTTAGATAATCAAAATTCACAAAAACTCTCCATAGTCAAAAAAGATTTTTCCAAAAATATAGTATTAAATGATAATTTTTTTGGGCGTTGTGGTTTGGATTTTGATTTAAACAATACGCAAAATTTTTACAAAAAAAATATACAAAATCTCGTGGAAAATGTTTATTTGCAAACTATAAAAAACTACGATAGTAATTCGCTTAATAAACATAAAATTTTGGTTTTAGGCAGCGGAGAATTTATGTTTTTTCCGTATAAATTTGCCTTGCAGTTGCAACAAAAATTCAACGAAAATAATTTGGTGGAAGTATTTTTTAAAGCAACAACGCGTTCGCCGATTTCTGCCACTTTTGATAATAGTATTATTCAAAATCAAATAGCCTTTTTAGACAATTATGGTGAAGGAATTGATAACTATATTTATAATTTGAAAAATCATAGTTATAATCAAATTATTTTGTGCGTAGAAACTTCTAAAATTAACGAAAAAGTGGTAAAAAATATTATTAGAAAACTCAAAAATTGCCATAAGCAAACTGAATTTTGTGATTTCAAAGTGATTTTTTTCGGCGGAGTAACTTATGAAATATGTGATTTTTTCTGATTTAGATGATACTTTATTTTGCAGTTTAAATAAGCATAAGCAAAAGCAAACGCAAACGCAAAATCAAGACAAAAATCAAAATATAAATGAAAATTTAAAACCGATTGCTTATTTGCAAGATAATTCTCCGATTTGTTTTGCAGATTCTAAACAACAACAATTTTTAAATATTATTACGCAACAAATACAAAATAGCATTTTAATTCCTACAACCGCCAGAAATTTTGACGCATTTTCACGCGTTAAGAATATTCAATTTACTAACGAAGTAATTTTGAATTATGGCGGAATTATTTTGACTAATTATAATGCAGAAAATCAAAGTTTTAACATAGATAATAATTATTATAATTTGATTGAAAATCAAGCCAAGCAACAACAAAATTTATTAACAGATTATCTGCATTTTTTGGAATTTCATAATAATAAAATTGAGTTTAATTACGAAGGAAAAATAAAAATTGTTTATGATTTTGATTTGCCTTTTTATTTGGTAGTCAAAGCCAAAAATAATAATATAAATCTCGTGGAAAAATTTTATTTACTACTGCAACAACAACTTATAAAAAATAATCATCAAAATGATTTTATTTTATATTTTAATGCAAATAATTTGGCGTTAATTCCAAAGTATTTAAACAAAAAAAATGCCGTTGAATATTTAATCAAAAATAAATATAACAATGATTTAACTTTTGGAGTTGGTGACGCTGTTGTTGATATAGATTTTATGAAACTTTGTGATTATCAAATTTGCATTAAAAATACGCAAATTTTCCACGAGAAATTGATTTAATTTTTTGAGTTTTTGAGTTTTTGAGTTTTTGAGTTTTTGAGTTTTTGATAATGAATAATTATAGTATTTTTTCCGGTTCTTATAATAAAAATGATGTTGAATTTTTACTAAAAATTTTGGATATAAAAAACGTAAAAATCAACGAAGCAAATTTACATAAAGAATATTTAATTCAACAAAAAAATATTCATTATAGCGAAATGATAACGCCGGAAAAATTACCAAGCAAAGAATATTTGCAATTATTTTATAAAGCGTTAGATTTGAATAAATTAAAAATGGCTAAACATTGTTTTATCTTAGCCGAAAAAATTTTTACTTACGCAAAACAACAAAGTCAAAAAAATATAGTTTTAATTTCATTAGTCCGTGCTGGAACGCCGATAGGAGTAATTTTAAAACATATTTTAGAAAGTTATTTTCTTGACAAAAATATCACAAAAATCAAACATTATTCAATTTCAATTCTACGCGATAAAGGTATTGATGTTAATGCATTAAATCATATTATTTTTACAAAAAAATATAACGCCGAAAGCATTTTCTTTATTGATGGTTGGACAGGAAAAGGCGTAATTAGTAATGAATTAAAAAAATCTATTTTTGCGTATAATCAACAATATAAAACAAATGTTAGTGATAAATTATTTGTATTAACTGATATTTCAAATTCTGCGTTTTGTGCGGCGTCAAATGAAGATTATTTAATTCCTTCATCTATTTTAAATTCTACGATTTCTGGTTTGATTAGTCGTAGTATTTTAAACAAAGAAATAAATATTAAAAATGGTGATTTTCACGGCTGTTTATTTTATAATTCTGCTGAATTTTTGCAAAATGATTTATCAAAATTTTTTATTCAAGAAATTTTAACTACAATAAAAAATAATATAAATAATATAAATGATATAAATAATATAAATAATTTGACAAATTTCCACGAGAATTCTCCAAAATTTTTTGATAAAACTAATACTTTTAATAATACTTTTGATATTCAAAAACTAATGGCAGAATATAAGGTAAAAAATGTTAATTTAATAAAACCAGGAATCGGTGAAAGCACTCGCGTTTTATTGCGACGCTTTCCGGAAAAAATAGTATTAAAAAATGCAGATTTGCCAGAATTACAACATTTAATTTTATTAGCACAACAAAAACAAATAAATATTGAATATAATGCAAATTTACCAAATCCTTTAAAAGCCATCGCCATTATAAAAAATACATTAGATAACTAAAACTAAACCAAAAATGATGAACGAAAAACACATTATGCTCGGTGCAACTTTATATATTCCTTGCACAAGAAACGATTTGATAGAAATCGCCAAAGGACAAAAATTAAGTAATATTAAAAGTTTAGTTTTTTGCACGGAAGACTCTGTGGCTACAAAGGATTTAAACCTTGCTTTACATAATCTAAAAAACGCTTTATTAAGCATACAAAAAAATAAAAATTATAAGTTTATTCGCGTTCGTAATCTGCAAATTTTTGAAGAAATTTTAAACTATATCAAACAACATAATTTGCAAGAAAAAAATTGTATAAACGGCTTTGTTTTTCCCAAAAGTAATATTCAAAATTTACAGCAATATATAAATAGTTTAAAAAATAGTCTCGGAAATAGTGCAGAAAATAGTTTTTTGTTTATGCCTACTTTGGAAACCAAAGAAGTTTTTAACATAAACAAAATGCAAAATCTCGTGGAATTTCTTAAAAATGTCGCTTGGAAACAGCAAATTATTTCCCTACGCATCGGCGGCAACGATTTATTTTCGCTATTGAATTTGCGACGACCGCGAAAAAAAACTATTTATCAAACGCCTTTGGGAAACGTAATTGCTAATTTGGCGACCACTTTTCTGCCCGAAGGTTTTAAATTATCGGCTCCGATTTTTGAATATTTGGACGATTTGGAAACTTTGGCTCAAGAAATCCAAACGGACTTAAATTTCGGTTTAGTCGGCAAAACTGCCGTCAATCCGTTCCAAGTGGAGTTCATAGAAAAATTTTACGGCGTCCATCAAGAAGAAATCAACGCCGCCAATGAAATTTTAAACCCACAAAATCCGGGAATTTTCCGCTATCAAGATTCTATGTGCGAACCGGCGACGCACACGCAATGGGCAAAAAATATTTTAAAACGTTGTGAATTTTTTGGCATAAAAACTCAACAATAAATAAAAAATTCCACGAGATTTTTCAAAAATTTTTTGAGATTTCTCGTAGAAATTTTTTATTTTTATTTTTATTTTTTTATCAATTTCCGCCGTTCTAAAAAATCTAACTAAATCTATTCATTATTAGATTTTATTTCTTACTTCATAGCAATTGCATTTTAACAATCATATTAAAATGTCTTACTATCGCTCCATAAGCTGTCACGGACGAACTATCCGCCAAAAAAATTATTTATTTATAATGATCAATTATGCATAAAAATAAATAATTGTCAAGTAGCAGTTACGACCCCCATTTTTTAAACAATATCGGCAACAAAACTAATGTAAGCAGTGTTGATGTTATCAAACCGCCGATTACTACAATTGCCAACGGACGCTGAACTTCACTGCCCGGCCCGGTTGCAAACAGCATTGGCACCAAACCAAATGCTGCTATACTTGCGGTCATCATCACCGGACGCAACCGCCGTTTTGCTCCTTGATAAACCGCATCCACCAGCGATAATCCGTTTTCTAATAACTGATTGAAATACGAAACCATCACCACGCCATTTAACACCGCCACGCCGAGCAAAGCTATAAACCCAACCGACGCTGGAACCGATAAATATTCGTTCGCCAAAAATAAAGCGAAAACTCCACCGATCATCGCAAACGGAATATTTGCCAAAACTAACAACGCTTGTTTGACCGAGCCAAATGTAGAAAATAACAGAAAAAATATCATCGCAATAGAAATCGGCACCACAATCATTAAGCGTTCGGCGGCACGTTGCTGATTTTCAAATTGTCCGCCCCACGATAAATGATAGGACTCCGGAAGTTTGACGCTTTGATTTACTTTGGCTTTGGCTTCTTCTACAAATCCGACCAAATCTCTATCACGGACGTTGGTTTGCACAACAGCATAACGTTGAGCATTTTCGTGATCAATTTTTACGGCACCGTCAGCCAAAGCAATATCCGCAATTTCGGATAACGGCACACTTTGTTCGCTATTTGTTTGCGGGTCTATGAATTTCAGGCGAAATTGTTTGAACGCTTCAACATTGTTACGTATTTCGGCGTCGGCACGTAAAACCAACGGCAAATATGGTGCATAAATATTTTCGGATTTCTCGTGGAAATTATTTGCATTTGCATTTGCATTTGCATTTTTATTTGGAATAACTTTGCCAATAGTTTTGCCTTCCAACATAGTTTTTAATTCATTTTGCACATCATTGATATTCAGACCTAATTGCCCGATAACTGAACGATTTAGCGAAATTTTCAAATATTGAACGCCTTCATTTTGGACAGTCAAAGTATCTTCGGCACCATTTATTTTTTTGACTACGTTTTCTATTTCTGCCGCCAAGCGATTTAATTCGCTGATATCGTCGCCAAAAATTTTGATAGCCAAATCGCCACGCACACCGGTTAGCATTTCTGACACACGCATATCAATCGGCTGCGTGAAAGCGTAAGTAATTCCGGGAAAATTTTGCATAACCGCACGTAATTGATCTTGCAACCATTCTGGCTCTTGATTGCTTTCGGAACGCCATTCCGAACGTGGTTTTAAAACTAAAAAACTATCTGTTTGATTTAATCCCATCGGATCCAAGCCTAATTCATCGGAACCGGAACGAGCAATAATTTCGGTAATTTCCGGAATATTCTGCAAGATTTCTTTTTGGACTTTTTTATCCGTTTCTATGGTTTGATTCAAACTGATGGATGGCAATTTTTCTAACTGCAAAATCATATCGCCCTCGTCCATAATCGGCATAAAACTCTTGCCGAGAAATGTAAAAACTATCAGCGAAATTATCAACAAAAATATTGCCGAAAATATATATTTTTTGCTATTTTTTTCGTTTAATGCCGAATTCAAAATTTTTTCGTAAATTGCATTTAATTTTTGCACCAAAATTGGCTCGTTATGGATTTTTTCTATCTGCAAACTTTCTTTGAAAAATAACCACGATGACAAAACCGGCACAATAGTCAGTGACAAAATCAACGATGAAGACAAAGCAAAAACTATGGTTAAAGCAACCGGCGAAAACATTTTGCCTTCCAAATCTTGCAAGGTCAAAAGTGGCAAAAATACGATGATGATAATCAAAATCCCAGAAGCAACCGGCACACAAACTTCTTTGGTGGAGTTTAAAACCAACTGCAAGAATTTAAACATTTTTTCCGCGAGATTTTCATTATTTTTTTTGGAAATTTCAGAAATTTTTTGCGATTTCTCGTGGAAATTTTTTAATAAATTTTTTTCTTTTTGTTTATGTAAAGCAATTTGCGTTTCTATATTTTCTACGACCACAACTGCCGCATCAACCAACATTCCAATGGCGATTGCTAAACCGCCCAAACTCATCAAGTTTGCCGATAAACCAAAATAATTCATCAAAATAAATGTTGATAACGCCGACAGCGGTAACATAATCGCTACAACTAACGCCGCACGTAAATTTCCTAAAAATGCTAACAACAAAATTAGCACCAAACAAATTGCTTCTAACAACGATTTTGAAACCGTGTTGATAGCACGTTCAACTAATTGACTGCGGTCATAAAACGGCGTGATTACTAAACCATCGGGCAGCGTTTTTTGGATTTCTGCGATTTTGCTTTTTATGCCGTGAATTACTGCTTTGGCGTTGGCACCGCGTAATCCCAAAACTAAACCTTCAACGGCTTCATCATTGCCGTTTTTGGTGACCGCTCCGTAACGAGTTAGCGAACCTAATTTGACCGTTGCCACGTCGCCAACGTGAATAATTTGAGCAAAATTTGCGTTATGTTGTGATTGTTGCGTTTTGATAATAATATTTTTTACATCTTCTAATGTTTGAATTGCTCCTTCGCTACGAACTAACAAACTTTCCTCGCCGTTATCAATACGTCCGGCACCGTCATTGCGATTATTATTTGCCAAAGCGTTTTCCAAATCGTTCATAGACAAGCCGCTATTTGCCAATAAATTTGCGTCCGGAATTACTTCAAAAGTTTGCACATAACCGCCCAGCGAATTTACATCCGCAACGCCGGGAACGGTGCGTAATTGAGGGCGAATTATCCAATCTAAAACGGCACGTTTTTCCGCCAGCGAATATTTTTTATTTTTTGTATTTTCTTCTTCTATGGTGAACATAAACATTTCACCTAACGGCGTAGTTATCGGAGCCAAACCACCAGCAACTCCGGGCGGAAGATTTTCCATCACCGCTGATAAACGTTCATTGACTTGCTGTCTTGCCCAGTAAATATCTGTTTTATCATCAAAATCTATGGTGATATCAGTCAGGGCATATTTGCTCACCGAACGCAAAATTTTTTGGTGCGGAATTCCTAACATTTCTTGCTCAATCGGCGTAGTGATTTGAGCTTCAACTTCTTCCGGAGTCATTCCGGGCGATTTGATGATTATTTTTACTTGTGTAGTGGAAACGTCCGGAAAAGCGTCTATGCTTAATTCTTGGAAAGATTTGATTCCAAAGCCGATTAACACCAAAGTTAAGACAACGATAAAAAATCTATGCTGCAAAGATTTTTGGATTAGCAAATTTAGAATAGTCATATTGTTATTCTCCGCCGAGACCTAAAACCATTGCTTTCAGAGCAGAAGCTCCGGAACTGACGATTTGTAAATTTTGGAAATTGTTTGCATTCTTGATTTTGATTTCTACCAGCGATTGTTTGCCGTTATTTTGTAAAACTTGGATTGGAGTCAAAATGAATTTTTTGTTATTCAAGTTATATAAAAAAATGAAATCTTTTTGCTCATTTTGGATAATTGCATTATTTTCCACGAGAAATTCAATATTTTTTTTGGAATTTGCAGAATTTTCAGAATGATTTACGGAAACAATATCAACAGAAATGCTCTGATTTGGCGTTAAAAATTCGGCTCCGTTATTGATTTGTCCGCGAACTATCACGCTTTTTCCGGCAGAATCGGCAATTTGTCCGATAGTCAAAATATTACCCAAAATATTTTGTTGTTTGCCATTTTTTTTCGTAGCAATCGCAATTTGATAATTATTTATATTTTCCTCTAATTTTTCGGCGACATTCAACGGCACTTGAATTTCCACATTTAAAGTCGCCAAATTTGCAATCGTATAAATCATAGTTGCTGCATCTATGCGTTGTCCGATTTCTACATTTTTGGACATAATCACGCCATCAATGGGAGAAGTCAGCGATAAAAATCCGTTTTTAATATTTTCATTATTTTGCTGATTTTGAAATAATTTCAAATACGCCAACCGTTCATTTAATAAAGCGTTTGCGATATCGGCATCAGAAATTGCTTGTTCTAATTTGGCTTTGGAGATTAGTCCTTCTTTATATAAAAGATTTGCCCGTTTTTTGGCGTTATTTGCTACATTTGCCGCACTTTTGGTTTGTAAAATTTCGCGATTTAAGGTTAATAATTCTGGGCTACGAATATTTGCAACAACTTGATTTTTTTTGACGATATTTCCGGAAGCAAAAAATAACTGCTCAACCAAAGCATCAACCGGCGAATTAACTATACGAATTTGAGAATTAGGCACGATAATTTTTGCCGGAAAATTGCCGATAGAATGTTGAGAAAATTTTTGTAATTTTTGCGTTTTTATGCCTAACGAGGCGATTTGTTTGTCAGATAATTCCAAAATATTTTTTTGAGAAATTTCTTGAGAAATTTCTTGAGAAAATACAGAATTATTAAATAAATTAAATAAATTAAATAAAAATAATGCAGTTGTAAAAAGTAAAATTGCGAAATTTTTCATAGAAGCTGAAAAGATGAATAACAATAAAAACAAGGATTTTGAACTTTTAGCAAAATTAGCGAAATTAGCAAAATTAGCGAAATTTGACAAAATTTAAAATTCTCAAATTAAATAAAACTTAAAAAAAGTTTATAAAAAAACAAAAACAAAAACAAAAACATAAACAAATAAACAAATAAATAAATATTAAAAATATTAAATAGATTTATAAATATGGAAAACAAAATTGCAATTATTATGGGTTCCGATTCCGATTGGGGAACTATGCAAGAAGCCGCCAAAATCTGTAAAGAATTTGGAATCGCTTATGAAGCCAAAGTGATTTCGGCTCACCGGACGCCGGATTTGGCTTTGGAATACGCTGAAAATGCTTATGTTCGTGGAATCCGAGCCATTATCGCCGGTGCTGGTGGAGCCGCTCATTTGGCAGGAGTTTTAGCCGCCAAAACTATCGTGCCGGTTTTGGGCGTTCCTATTCAATCCAAAGCATTGAACGGCGTGGATTCTTTGTATTCGACGGTGCAAATGCCAAAGGGAATTCCGGTGGCAACTTTTGCAATCGGAGAAGCCGGAGCCACAAATGCTGCGTTATTTGCCGTTGCGATGTTCGCTAACGAGGACGTAAATTTACGTGAAAAATTGTTAGCGTTCCGGAAAAATCAGAGCGAAAAAGTAGCAGCAAAAGTTTTGCCTGAAATTTAAAAAATATAAAAATATAAAAATATAAAAACAAATTTCCACGAGAAATCGTAAAAAATTTTCAAAAAATTTTTGGTAAATCTCGTGGAAAAATAGCAAAAATATAAAAAACTAAAAAAATATGAATATTTCTGATCTAAATAATGTTATTTTACCGGCTGCTCGTGTAGAAATTCTTGCCGAAGCTTTGCCTTATATTAAACGCTTTCACGGTAAAACTATCGTGGTCAAATACGGCGGAAATGCTATGACCGATGCCCATTTGAAAAATTGCTTTGCCCGTGATGTAGTTTTATTGAAATTAGTCGGCTTCAATATCGTTGTCGTGCACGGCGGCGGCCCACAAATTGAAACACTATTGCAAAAAATCGGCAAAAAAGGCGAATTCATTCAAGGAATGCGTGTAACCGATGCTGAAACTATGTATGTTGTGGAAATGGTCTTGGGCGGACAAGTTAATAAAGAAATCGTCAATTTAATCAATATGTTTGGCGGAAAAGCCATCGGTTTGACCGGCAAAGACGGACATTTCATCAAAGCCAAAAAATTACTTTTGGAAGATAATAACAATAAAGGCAAATTTTTAGACGTCGGACAAGTCGGAGATATCACCGATATTGACCCATCGTTAATTCGCAATTTGAAAGCCGGAGAATTTATTCCAGTTATCGCACCTATTGGCGTGGGCGAAAATGGCGAAACTTATAACATCAATGCAGACGTAGTTGCCGGGAAAATCGCCGAGACGCTCCAAGCCGAAAAATTGGTATTGCTCACCAACACGCCTGGAGTTTTGGATTCATCCGGGCAACTCTTGACCGGAATCACGCCAAATCAAATTGACGAAATGGTCGCCGATGGAACTCTTTCCGGCGGAATGTTGCCAAAAATAGAATCTGCACTCAACGCCGCCAAAAACGGAGTCAAAGCCGTGCATATAATTGACGGACGCGTAGAACACGCCTTATTGTTAGAATTATTGACTCATCACGGCGTTGGCACAATGATAAACGCAGATTTATAAAAATTTTCCCAAAATAATTATGAGTAATCTTTATACTTTGTTAGCGTCTTGTCGCGATCAATGTGGTTTGATTGCCAAAATTACTACATATTTTGCAAATTTGAATATGTGGATTATGGAATCTAAGTTTTTCAGTGACGAGATTTCGCAGCAATATTTTATGCGAATTGAAATCAAAGCTAATGCCGATGATTCTATGGAAAAATTTGAAAATCTAAAAAATGATTTCCAGCAACAAATTGCTACGCCCTTAAATTTACGTTGGCGTCTGCTAAACAACAATATTCCAAATCGTGTCGTGTTGATGGTTTCGCAGCAGGAACATTGTTTGTATGACCTGATGGCACGTTGGCAATCGGCGGAATTTGAAAGTTGTAACGCCAAAATTGTCGGCGTGATTTCTAACCACCAGCGTTTTGAAAACTTTGTGTTATGGCATCAAATTCCATTTTTTTACGTCCCCATAAATAGCAAAAATTCAACCCAAAAAACCGAAGCGTTCGCAAAAATGCAGGATATTTTGAAAAACACTTTACGGGCAGATACCATTGTTTTGGCTCGTTATATGCAGATTTTGCCGCCTGATTTTTGCCATAATTTTGCCGGAAAAATTATCAATATTCACCATAGTTTTTTGCCGAGTTTTATCGGAGCCAAGCCGTATCATCAAGCGTATGAACGTGGAGTAAAGTTAATCGGAGCAACTTGCCATTATGTCACCGAAAATCTGGACGCCGGGCCAATTATTGAACAAGATGTAATTCGCGTGGATCATACCGATACGCCAGAAAAAATGGTGCGTTATGGCAAGGACATAGAAAAGACAGTGTTAGCACGAGGTTTGCGTTATCATTTGGAAAATCGCGTGATTATAGATGGTAATAAGACGATAGTTTTTAAATAAAAAATAAAAAATAAAAACAAAAAAATATTTTCCACGAGAAATCGTAAAAATTTTCTAAAAAATTTTTGGGAAATCTCGTGGAAAAAGTTTTGTTTATATTTGAAAATATATTTTAATTTGCTGTTTGTGGCTTACGAATTTGCTTAGCGAGTTCTTCTACTTGCTCAAACGCTAAATTTGCCAGAGCAGCAATTTCTGAAATACTCATAGCTGTTGCCTTTAACAACCGAGTAGCAAAATTAGTTCGTTCTTCCGCTTTACCTTCCGCTTTACCTTCGGCTTTACCCTCGGCTTTGCCTTTTGCGATTCCTTCTGCAATACCATCTTCGTAAGCACTACTAACTTTTTGAAACATAGTGGTTTTTCCTTTCCCATTTTTGAAAAATCTTGTTAATTCTGCGATCTCTTGATTTTTTATTTGTTCTGGATCTCTACACAAAAAA
The DNA here is from genome assembly GCA_004555545.1 of Dechloromonas aromatica (nom. nud.). Taxonomy (GTDB): domain Bacteria; phylum Pseudomonadota; class Gammaproteobacteria; order Burkholderiales; family Rhodocyclaceae; genus SFHR01. The sequence goes on along the minus strand of SFHR01000039.1, from coordinate 776 downwards.
TCAAAAATCAATTTTCCGATTTCAGAATCATAATTTTTATAAGCTCCGTTGATATAAATTATATGCGAATCATCTCCGAAAAACTTTCCGGTCTGCGTGATAATCCGCTCAATATTATAAATTGGCAAACCGCTTTTTAGGACGTCATTTTCTGTGAAAAATATCACATAAGTTTCCGACAAATCTGAGAAATCTTTGCCTTTTTCTAACAAATCGCTATCCAACATTGCTGAAATAAATCTCGCACGTTTGGGAATTGCTCCTTTATCTGCACGTTGCATTTCTATGTTGTAAAGATTTCCGTCTGCATCAGTTGCTAGAATATCAAGCCGCACCGAGCGTTTGCCTAATTTATTGATTTCGGTCTGAGTTTTAGTTTGCGTGACTTTTAATTTTTTATTTAAAATAATTTTCAAAATGAATTCCATAATTTCATTTTGTCCGTCAAAAAACACGCTCATAAAATCATCGTCAATTAAACGATATTGCTGTAATTTTTGCTCAAATTTTTGGTAGTTCATAAATTGAATTTTAAGCATAAAAATCCACGAGAAATCTCAAAAAATTTTTGGGAATTCTCGTGGAAAATTTGCTTTATATTTTTATTATTTTTGTTTTTGTAATTGTTCGCACGCTTTCAAGTTCAAATTACAAAATTCTTGCCAAGAAAATTCCTTAGCAAAATAATTTTTATACATTTCATCAACACGGCAAATTTGCGGACGTTGTTCGTAAATTTTGCATAAATTAGTTTGCAAATCTAAGTGAAAACAAAT